>CAKZYH010000422.1 GCA_937884725.1 uncultured Paracoccaceae bacterium | reverse complement strand
AACGTCCCGCGGGGGTGCTTCGCTGAAATCAGCCGCGACGTCGACGGCGGGATCGCCAGATCCTCGCTGCCGGATATCGACAACACCGGACACTTAATCGCATCATAATCGATCCTCGTGGTCGCGTTCTCGTCGAACATCCAGAAAAACAGCTCGAACATCACCCGGCCGGACTCAGGCCCGAGCTTATCAAACACCGCCCGCTGCTCCGCCTCAGGCAGCTTGTTCAGCCCAAACTTCGCCATCGTCGCAAAGTCCGGCAGCAGCGTCGTCTCCCAAAACGGCCCGGCCGACATAAGGCCCTTAAACAGCGCCCGCTCCTCACTGGTAGTCGGCAAAATCCCCCAGTTCACAGACCCGTTCAGCAACACCACAGCGCTCGCCAATCCCCGAGCCGCCAACGCCTGCGCCACCACCCCGCCAAGGCTATGGCCAATCAGAACCGGCTTCGCATCCGGCGCTATCGTCGCCGCGATGTCCTCCACATAATCGGCAATCGAAAGCCCGATCAGCTTCGACTGATCCGCCACGCTCGGCGAGGGATCATGGTAGCGGTACGCCGGCGTGCGCACCTCATGGCCCTCATCGCGCAGATACCCCGCCAGGTTCTCCATCGTCCAAGGGCCAGCGTTCGTGCCGTGGATGAGTACAATCGTCGACAAACAAGCGTTCCCCAAAAATCGCCCCAGATGGCGCAACCTACCCCGCGGACGGCACGAAGCGATCAAACACTGCCGCGCAAACAAGCAGCAACCCACGTCACGCCTTCTCGCGAGAAAACCAGCTGAACCCGCCCCAGCCCGTAAACGCAGTACCGCGCCGGCTAAAAATCGCGCACCCCATGCCCAAACCGTCACCGCCGTGATGCCGGTCACAGCGCGCCGCCCCGTCCCGCGATACCTAAGCGTCATCAACACAGCGCAGACGCGTCGGGATCGGACCCATGACCAACAAGACCTTCACGAGCTTCAAAGACGCCATCAACGGTGACGCCGGCGAAGATTCGTTCGTGGTCATGGCCGGCGCCGGCACCATCAAGATGGGCCAAAGCGACGACGAACTGAGCATCTACGGCGACGTCGACAGCATCATCATGGGCAAAGGCGACGACGCCCTGTTCATCGAGAACGGCGCATCCGTCACCTCGATCGAGCTCACCAACGGCAACAACACCGTCCACGCGCGCGACGCCGGCGCCATCGGCACCATCACCGGCGGTGAGGATCGCGACTACATCATCATCGGCGATAACGGCGCCAACCACGTCAACATGGGCGACGGCGACGACTATCTGGGCGCCACCGGCTTCATCTCAAACGTCAGCGCTGGCGACGGCGACGACACCGTCTACCTGCAAGGCAGCGCCGGCCGGGTGGACCTCGGCAAAGGCGACGACACCGCCACCATCGAAGGCGACGCCGACCGCATCGACGCCGGCAAAGGCGACGACAACGTCGAAGTTCACGGCGACGTCGACACCGTCTACCTGGGCGCCGGCGACGACAACCTCACCCTCCACGGCGACGCGCGCTATGTCTTTGCCGGTGACGGCGACGACACCGTCACCCTGGGCTCCGGCGGCGCGGTCTCACTGGGCGATGGCGACGACACCATGACCTTCGGCTCGGGTGGCAACATCGGCCTCGGCGGCGACGGCGACGACACCTTCATCTTCGACACCGCAACGGCCGGGGCCAACAACCAAGCCAACGGCGGCAACGGCGATGACACCCTGATCATCGAGTTCGACGCCCGCAACGCCGACTACCACGACACGGTGGACGCCCTGAACGGCTGGGACGGCGACGATATCGACCTCACCGCCATCGGCATCGAAGTGGCCGACATCGAAAACATCGTCATCAGCATCGACGGCGCCATCGACGCCATTTTCTAGAGCCCTTCTCGCTCACTCAGGAACCCCAGCAGCCTTCATTCTGGCTTCAAAGCTCTCGCGCTGCCGGATGTAGTTCAGAAAATGCCCGTAGTGCGCCCGAAACCTGGTCACGCTGATTTCGGGGTACCGGTTCAGAAGCTCCCGCCGCGCGACATCAAGCTGTTCAACAGCCCCCGTCTCAGCAAGAGCGCAAACAAGGTAGACCCACGAGCCGATCATGTTCGGGTTCGTACTCAGCGCCGCGCGCGCAGCGGGTGCAACATCGTCCCACCGCCCAGCAAATGAAAGCGCGGCAGTGCGGGCAAGTTGCGCGCGAAACGCCATGGGATCGCGGGGACTGAGCCGAATGGCCTCGTCCGCTGCCGGCACCCCTTCGGCCGGGTCGTGGTGATGCGCATGATGCATCGCCAACGACGCCCAAGCCCACATGAAACTCGGACTGCGCTCGACCGTCGCCTTCAGAAGAACCAGCGACCGATCCGGTTCCTCAGCGAAAAAGCCGCTCGCATAAGCGGCGTGCGCCACCACCTCCACGTCCTCGGTGGTCATATCAAGCGCACGACGCGCTAGCTCGATTGCGCTGTCGCGATGGAGTGCAAACTGGCCGTCGGCCAACCAGCCAATCTGCAACGTATGCACCCACGCACGCATCGCCAACGCCTTGGCATAGTCCGGCGCCATCGCAATCGTTGCATCCAAACACTCGATCGCGTCACCGATTTGGGAGCGATTGATCGCCGCCATCGCCCTCAAGATTTGGTCGTACGACGTGAGGTTCGAAGGATGCTTGCGGGCGACACGCTGCTGCTCCGCCGCCTGGATCTCTGGTGCGATGGCCGCAACGACCTCGTCAGTCACGCGGTCCTGGAGGTCAAACACGTCCTCCAACGCACCGTCCATGCGCCCCGCCCAAATATGGTTGCCCGTCTTCGTATCAACGAGCTGACCGGTCACCCGAAGCCGCTGGCTGGCCCGGCGAATACTCCCCTCCAGCACGTAACGCACGCCAAGCTCGCGCCCCACACGGCGCACGTCCACACCACCGCCTTTGTAGGAAAAGCTCGAATTGCGAGCCACCACGAACAGCCACGGCACCGAGGCAAGGCTGATGATGATGTCCTCGGTCAGACCGTCGGCAAAATAGTCCTGCTCCGGATCGGATGAGATGTTGGTGAACGGCAACACAGCAACGGATGGCTTTCCGGGTTTGTCCGGGTCCTTCGGCGGCGCACTCGGCGCCTTTCCGACGATAGCGTACACCGGCCTTGCCCGACCCGTCCCGCCGAGGTCGAACGTTCCGAATTCCTCAAACTCAATCGCGAGCTTGCCAACAACGTCGTCAAAGACGCGGTCGGACACGAGCGTTCGCCCAGCCGGTGCCTCCGCTTCAAGTTTTGCCGCGGTGTTCACGCCGTCGCCAAAAATGTCCTCGCCCTCAACGACGATATCCCCGACATGAACACCAATGCGGAAGTTGAACTGCGCCTCCTGCGGCAGATCGCGGCGCCGCTGGGCCAAACGCGACTGGATCGCTGCCGCGGCTGACACCGCATTCACGACAGATCCGAATTCCGCAAGAAGCCCGTCAACGAGTGTTTTAACCACCCGCCCGCTGTGCATTCCGACGACCTGTTCAAGCATCTCGATGCTCGCCCTGATCGCCCGCAGCGCGCCGTCCTCGTCCCGCGCCATTCGTGCCGTGAAGCCGACAGCATCGGCAGCAAGGATCGCTGCGAGCTTGCGGATTGGCGGCTGGGCCATTCAAAAATTTCCGTCGCGAGACTATGCGCAAGCCGTGCGAGGAACGGATGTCCCCTCAGGCCGAAGCGCCAAGGACTATCCGGTTGAACGCGGCGCGTCGAGAAAGACCCACCGCAGATCCCGACCGTGAGATGGGCCGCCCCAATAGAGTTAAGACTTAATTAACCCTATTTGGCGAAGGCTTGATCACGCGCATACTCGCCGGGTCCGAATCGGAGCCTTCCCGCCATGACAGCGTCACCGCTGCTCACCGTGTCATGACAGCGTCAACGCTGTTCGACGAGACCAACGGCGATCCGCGCTCCAGAGGCAGCGGCCGTGACGGCGCGCGCCCCGACCCCATACCCGCCGAACTCTCCGGCCACATCCGCCTTCTCGCCAAGCCCGGCTACGGCCAGCTCCTGGCGCGCGAGCCGCTTCTGCGCAAAGCGATCCCGCTGCTGACGGTCATTTTCGTCCTCGTCATCGCCGCCTACCGCATCGCCATCACCGTCGATGACCGCGCCCGCGTGGAGGAAAACGCCCGCGGGGCGCTCCCCCTCATCGCCTCCACCCTCGCCAGCGAAATCGGCCGCCGCGCCGCCGAAAGCGACGGCCTGCCGCTTGCCGCCCTCCTCGCCGAAGCCCTTCCCGACGCCGCCAGCAAAGACGGCCGCCTCGTCGCCCTCATGGAAGGCGGCGCCGTCACCGTCACCGCGCCATTCTCAGAGGAGTTCGTTGGTGCCCCGGTCGCCGCCATGCTGGGCGACAACCAGCCCCTCACCACCTTCGGCGCCCGCGCCGGCGTGATGACGGTCTCCCTCGACGACGCCGAGTACATCGCCACCGTTCACCACGTCCCAGGCGTCGAGGCATCCGTCGCTGTCCTCCAGCCCATCAACATGATGCTCGGCGGTTGGCGCGATAAACTCGCCACCACAGCGGTCCTGTTCATGTGTACCGCCGGCGTGATCATCGTCCTCGTCTACGCGTTCTACGCCCAGTCCGCCCGCGCCCGCTCCGCCGACCAGATCTACAGCGCTACCAGAGCCCGCATTGACACCGCCCTCACCCGCGGTCGATGCGGCCTGTTTGACTGGGACCTTGCGCACGGGCGCATGTTCTGGACCAAATCCATGTTCGAAGTGCTGGGCATGCCGCCGCGCGAAGAGCTGATGGGCTTTGGCGAAGTCGCCGAACTCGTCCACCCCGACGACGGCAACCTCTACGACATCGCCGAACGGCACCTCGCGTCCGGCGAAATCGTGCTCGACCGTTCGCTTCGCATGCGCCACGCCGACGGCCACTGGATCTGGATGCGCATCCGCGCCGAGCTTGTCCAGAACATCGACGGGGAGGCCCGCCACCCACACCTCATCGGCGTCGCCCTCGACGTCACCGAACAGAAAAAGCTCGCCGAGCGCTCCGCCGCCGCCGACGCCCGCCTGCGCGACGCCATCGAAACCGTCTCGGAAGCGTTCGTCCTGTGGGACCACCGCAACGAACTCTTGATGTGCAACACCAAGTACCAGGAGATGCACGGCCTCCCCGACGCCGCAGTCCAGGTGGGCACGCCCTACAAGCACGTCATCGGCCTCGCCCGCCAACCGGTCGTCTCCATGAAGGAAACCCCCGGCACCGGCAGCACCGATGACCGCTCCTACGAGGCGGAGCTTGCCGGCGGCCGCTGGCTCAAAATCAACGAGCGGCGCACCAAAGATGGCGGCTTCGTCTCGGTCGGCACCGACATCACCACGCTGAAGCAGCAGGCCGCCGAACTCAGCGACAAAGAGAAGAAAACCCGCGCCCTCGCCATGGAAGCCAAGCGCCAGGAGCGTGAGGCGCTGCGACAGCAAAAGTCAGCCACCAATCTTGCCAACGAGCGCGCCGACCTTGCCGCGAAACTCGCCGAAGAAAAGGACCGCGCCGAGGAAGCCAACCGCGCCAAGTCGGAATTCTTGGCCAACGTCTCCCACGAGCTGCGCACACCGCTCAACGCCATCATCGGCTTCTCAGAGATGATGAAGGGCCAGATGTTCGGCCCCCTGGGCGCCCCGAAATATGAGGAGTACTGCGCCGATATTCACGATTCCAGCAGCCACCTCCTGGGCGTCATCAACGACATCCTCGACATGTCGCGGATCGAGGCCGGCCAAGTGGACCTGTCGGTGGAAACGGTCGACCTTGCCGAACTCTTCTCCGAAGCCACGCGCATCATGACGCCCACCAGCGCGGAGAAGAACATCACCCTCGCCTCCGCCATCGCCGAGGGGATGCGCATCCAGGTCGACCGCCGCGCCATGAAGCAAATCCTGCTCAACCTCATGTCCAACGCGGTCAAATTCACCGCTGCCGATGGCCGGGTCACGGTCCGCGCCCGGTTGGAGCGCGAAAGCGTTGTGGTGGCTGTGGAGGACAACGGCATCGGCATCCCCGCACGCGAAGTGGAGCGGCTTGGCCAACCCTTCGTTCAAGTGGAAAACCAGTTCACCAAGACCCATCAGGGTTCTGGCCTCGGTCTTGCCATCGCCCGGTCCCTCACCGAGCTGCACCACGGCAAAATGGACATCTCCAGCGCGGTCGGCCAAGGCACGACGGTCACGGTCCGTCTCCCCCGCGACGCCTCAACGCTCGCCCCGAAGCTGCGCCAACGCGCCGATAAGGAAGTTGCATGATCGCGAGAATGTGGCACGGCGCGGTGCCGGTCGAGAAAAGCGACGCCTACCTTAAGCTGATGCGCGAGGTCGCGCTGCCGAACTATCGCGGTGTCGATGGAAACCGCGGCGCCTGGGTCCTGCACCGCATCGACGGGGATGCGGCTCACTTTGATATGTTGAGCTTCTGGGACGATGTGGCGGCGATCAAACGGTTCGCCGGCGAAAACCATGAGGTGTCCTACTATTTCGACTTCGACGACGAGTTCCTGATCGAAAAGGAACCGTTTGTGCGCCACTGGACGATGCACGACACCTAGCCCGCGATCCAATCAGGTTGAACCAACCTGATTGGATGAAAGAGCGGTCGCACTTTTGTCTGGCACACCATCTGTTCGATCCGACTAATTCAGTCAGATCGGCTGATGCGCTAGCCCGCCTCGGCCAACACCCCAATCTCGTGCTCCAAAATCGCCCGGATCGCCGCCTGCCGCTCTGCTAGATCGGCCGTCAGAAAACCGATGTCGGGCGCTTCACCGGCCCGCAGCAGGATCCGCTGCAAAACCGTCGGCGCCGCCGCCAAATCCTCCACGCCCCCGGCAATGGCAAACACCTGCCCCAGGTTCTGCATCAGGATCAGCGCCCCCAACAGGGCCTCCGCTTCAGCTTCGCCAAGCGCCCCTGCCGACGCCAAACGCCGGATCAGCTGCCGCGTCCCTGTCGTGCCATCGGCAATGCCGGTCCGCAGCATCGCGTACTGCACCACAAAGTCGATATCCACGAGCCCGCCCGGCGCGTGCTTCAGCCCGCTGCTGTGCTCCGCGGCAACCTTCACCCGCATGTCGAGCACCGCACCGCGCAACTCATCCGCATCCCGCGGCCGATTGAGCGCCCGCAGCACAATCGCCATCGCCTCGTCGGCCAGCGCGGGCGCCCCCAACAGCACCCGCGCACGCGTCAGCGCCATATGCTCCCACACCCAAGCGCTGTCCTGGTGATATACCCGAAACGCTCGCAAATGCGTCGCTAATGGCCCCGCCCGCCCCGACGGGCGCAGCCGCATGTCCACCTCATACAGCGACCCCCGCGACGTCGGCGCCGACAGCGCAGCAATGAGCCGCTGCGCCAGCCGCGTGTGGTAGTGGCCAGGCGACAGCGGTTTCGCCCCATCCGATTCGCCAGCATCCGCCGCGCATTCGTAAATGTAGACAAGGTCGAGATCGCTCGTCGCCGTCATCTCCCCGCTGCCGCATTTGCCGAGCGCCAGAATACAAACCTCGCCGTCGCGAAGCCGCCCGTGGCGCGCCTCAAACTCGGTCCGCGCCAACTGAAACGCCGCCTGCACGACCACATCGGCCAGCGCGGTATAGGCCGCCCCCGCCGCCCGGGCAGCCAGCGACCCAGTCAGAATGCGCACCTCAATCAGCAGCTTATGCTCCTGGCCAAACACCCGAAGCACATCAAGCCGCGCCTCGTAGTCGTCCTCCGCCTCAAGCCGCTCCGCCAGATCCTCAGCCAGCTCAGCCGTCTGCGGCAGCTGGCCAAAAAACGCGGGATCAATCAGCACATCCAGAATGTGGTCCCGCCGCGCAAATTGCTCCGCAAGCCGCGGCGCCGCGCTCACCACAAGGCACAACACGCCGATCAGTTCAGGATGCCGCTCCAACCGGGACAAAAGTTCCACCCCCCGCCGCAGCCGACTGAAGAACAGATCGAGGCCCGACAAACAGTCGTCCGCCACATCGCCGCGACACACCTCGGCGCACAACACTGGCCGCATCCGCTCAAGGATCGCGCGCGCCCGATCAGTGCGGAACGCGGCAAGCGAGCCACTCATCCAACGATCATAAAATTCGGCAAACGCTGCCGGCTCTCCGTCCTGCACCGCCGCCGGGCCGGGCAGCGCAGGATTACGCCGCCTCGGTCCGGTCTGCAGCGCCAAAAACGCAGCGTGCACTTCAGCGAGCGCCGCCTCAGTGCGCTCCACAAAGTCCGGCTCGCGCATTAGAAGCGCCATCCGCGCCAGGCCGGCGGCATCGCGCGGCATGGTATGGGTCTGCTCATCGTTGATCATCTGCAGCCGATGCTCGACCCGCCGCAGCCGGTCATAGTGCTCGCACAGCATGCCCGCCGTGTCGTCGTCGAGCCACCCCGCCCGCGCGAGCGCACGCGCCATCAGCACCGTCGACTTGCCACGCAACGCTCGATCGCGGCCACCCGCCACCCGCTGAAGGCTCTGCACCATGAACTCAATCTCGCGGATCCCCCCACGCCCCAGCTTGACGTTGTGCCCCGGCAGTGTGAGCAGGCCCGCCCCGCGCACCGCCGCCATCTGCGCGCGCATATCAGTCGCGTCCTGGATCGCCGAAAAATCATACGCCGACGGCCACACCGACGCCGACGCCGCAGCGAGATAGCGCGCCGCCGCCGCCGAATCCCCCGCCACAAACCGCGCCTTGATCAGCGCCTGCCGCTCCCAAGCCCGCGCTTGCCCCCGCAGATACGCCACCGCCGACGTCGTCGTCACCGCAACCGGCGTCGAGCCCGGATCAGGCCGAAGCCGCAAGTCGACACGGAAGCCATAGCCATGGGCGGTACGCTCCGACAGGAGCCGCGCCATCCGCTGGACAACCTTCACCGCCGCCGGCTGAGTGAGCGCGCCAGGCTCAAACAGCGCCACCAAGTCCACGTCGCTGGAATAGTTGAGCTCACCGCCGCCCAGCTTCCCGAGCGCCAGCACAAACAGGCCCGGCGCCCCGTCCTCGCCCGCCGCCGCGCTCAGCGCCCGCGCAATCGCGGCATCGGCCAAGGCACTCAGCGCTTCGGTCACCTCGGCAACGGATGCCTCGCCCAACAAGTCCGCCACCGCGACCGCAAATGCGCCCCGCCGCTTGCCCTCCCGGATCGCAACACCCGCGTCCTCGCCCTCAGCGATGAGCGTGCACGCCGCGCGCGTCGCGTCCCCGAGCGACATCATCACCCACTGCGGCACCTCAGGCACCAGCGACAGCACCATCTCGCGCACGTGGGGGCACAGCGCCCCCGCGGTGGCGAGAGCGTCTGCATCGCTCGCACCCAGCACGCCCAGCGCATCCTTCGTGACGGGATCAGGCGATGTTTCAAACGGTGTCAGCATCGGGGCACGGATCTTTCGCGAGCTGCAAGAGGACACAAGCGGCGCCGCATGTCATTGCCGCCCGTCGCCTTCCGCAAGCTCTAGAGCAGGTCACGCCAGTTACGAGGGCGGGCCTCAGGCAGGCGGCAGTGTGACTGTCGCCAGAAAACCTGGATCGGCGCTGCTCAGCTGGAGCGACCCGCCATGGTTCGACGCGATCGCCTTCACCATCGACAGCCCGAGGCCAGCCCCCGGCTTAGTCCGCGCCTGATCCATCCGCACAAAGCGGTCCGTCAGCCGCGCGTGGTGCCCCACACCCACACCCTCGCCCCAGTCACGCACCGAGACCTTAATGCTGTCCCCGTCCGCATGGGCCCTGATCGCGAGCCGCGCCTCACCGCTCGCACCATACTTCATGCCGTTGTCGAGGAGGTTGGCGACCATAGTGCGCAGGAGCGTCGGCTCACCGCGCACCTGAAGCCCCGGTTCCACATCAAGCTCCAGCTGCATCCCAACATCTTCAGCGGCCGGCTCATAAAACTCCGCCAGGTCCGTCAGCAGCGAGGACAAATCCACCGGCTCCATCGTCAGCCCCGTAGAATGGCTCTCCGCCCGCGCAATCGTCAAAAGCGCCTCGAAGGTCCGGATCAGCCCGTCGCACTCTTCCCCAATGGCGGCGAGTTTTTGGCTGAGATCCGGCGCATCCGGCCACGTCTGCAACTCATCAATCCGGTTGCGCACCCGCGTCAGCGGCGTCTTCAAGTCGTGGGCAATGTTTTGGCTCACCTCCTGCAGCCCGCTCTGCAGTCGTTCAATCTCATCAAGCATCGTGTTGACGCTTGCGGACAGCCGGTCGAACTCATCACCCGACTGATCGGTCGGCAACCGCCGCGACAAATCCCCCGCCACAATCCGCCGGGACGACGCGGCCACCGCATCCACCTTGCGCAGCACAGAGCGGGACAAGAACCACCAGCTCATCAGCGCCAGCGCCACCACCACCACAATGGCGCCCCGGATCGAGGAGCGAATGATGTCGCCAAAGGCGAGGCGGTCTTCCACGTCCTGCCCGGCGAGCACGCGATAGCCGCCGCCGACCACCAACAGCTTCGCCAAGGCCCGGTTTTCAGTGGATTGGTCGGCATCGATCAGCCGCCGATAGCGCACCGGAAACGTCGTGCCGGGCCGCGCTTCGGCAGGGTCATAGTAGGCCAGTTCGCCCACATTGCCGGCGATGTAGTTCCCAGAGAAATCGGTGATCAGGTAAATGTTGGAGTCAGGCCGCATCGCACGCCGCTCAGCGACCCGGATCAGCCGGAACAGACCGCCACGCCTGAACTCTTGCTCCAGTTCGGCAAGCTCCGCGTCGAGCGCATTGCGGGTGCGGTCATCTAAAAGTGCGCTGGTGGTGAACGAAATGTACCCAATCAACCCCAGCGAAAGCGCGGCAAAAACTGCCAAATAAACCAGCGTCAGCTTAAACGCCGTCGTGCGAGTAAGGCGCGACAGGCGCGGCTTGAACCGACCGCGCGCAGCCTCCGCGATGCTCACGCCCGCATGATGTACCCCGCCCCACGCACGGTGTGCAGAAGCTGGGTGTCAAAGCTCTTGTCGATCTTTCCGCGCAGCCTGGAAATGTGCACGTCGATCACGTTGGTCTGCGGATCAAAGTGATAATCCCAGACATTTTCCAGAAGCATCGTCCGCGTCACCACCTGCCCGGCGTGGCGCATCAAATACTCCAGCAGCCGAAACTCCCGCGGTTGCAGCAAGATCTTCTCACCACCGCGCGTCACCGTGTGGGACAGCCGGTCAAGCTCCAGGTCGCCCACGCGGTAGTGCGTCTCCACCTCGGCGTTTTGCTTGCGCCGCGCCAGCGCCTCAACCCGGGCCAAAAGCTCTGTAAACGCGTAAGGCTTGGTGAGATAATCATCGCCGCCCGCGCGCAGACCCTTCACCCGGTCATCCACCTGGTTCAGCGCTGACAGCACCAAAATTGGCGTTTGCTGCCCCTCATCGCGCATATTGTTGATGAGCGTCAGACCGTCCCGCTTGGGCAGCATACGGTCCACAATCATCACATCGTAGGTGTTGGCACTGGCCATCTCGTAGCCCGAGTCGCCGTCGGCGGCGTGATCGGCCGCATGGCCCGCCTCCTCCAGCGCCCGCGTGAGATACGCGGCAGCATCGCCATCATCTTCGACCAGCAAGATCTTCATTATACCATCACCTCGCGGCAAAAGCCCGGGCAGTCCGCCCGGGCTTTCTCATGTGTGGGGACGATCAGCCCGCATTGCCATCCATCGGAACAGCAACGAAGCGGGTATTATCGCCGGTTTGCAGTTTCAGAAGCACGTTCTGACGACCATCACGGTCAGCAGCAGTCACGCCATCCTCCAGATCGTCGGGGCTCGTCACGTCAACGCCTCCCGCCTGCAGGATCACATCGCCAACGCGGATGCCGCTCGCGGCCGCCTGGCCGTTCGGATCAATCTCGACCACCGCGAGACCGTCCACGTCGAGACCCACATCTCCCGCCGGCGCCAGCGTCATGCCCAGCTGCTCGGCGTTGTCGCGGTTGCGCTCGTTACGCGGCTGGTTACGCTCGCGGTTATCGCCCGCATCGTCCGGCAACCGGCCGAGCGTCACGTCGATTTGCCGATCACGCCCGTTGCGCCACACGTCGAGGGTCACGACCTCGCCCGGCGAGCGGTTGGAGATGGTCCGGGCCAAATCGCGCGGGCTCTCCACGGCCTCGCCATCAACGGCAAGGATCGCATCGCCGGCGCGAATGCCAGCCTTAGCGGCTGGGCTATCGTCCTGCGGATCGGTCACCAGCGTGCCCACAGTGGTCTCCAGGCCAAGGCTCTCGGCCAGCGGCTCATTGATGCTTTGGATCTGAACACCGAGCCAGCCGCGCGTCACGTTGCCGTCGTCCTTCAGGTCCTCAATCACGTCCTGCGCGATGGAGGTTGGGATCGCAAAGCCGATGCCCACCGAACCACCGGACGGCGAGTAAATGGCCGTGTTCACGCCCACCACGTTGCCGCTCAGGTTGAACGTCGGACCGCCCGAGTTGCCCCGGTTGATGGAGGCGTCGATCTGGATGAAGTCGTCGTACGGGCCAGCGCCGATCTCACGGCCGCGGGCCGACACGATGCCAGCGGTCACGGTGCCGCCAAGGCCAAACGGGTTACCGACGGCCACCACCCAGTCGCCAACCTTGGTCTCGTTCTCCGCAAAGGTGACGAAGGGAAGGTCCTCGTCAGCGTCGACCTTCACCAGTGCAAGGTCGGTTTTGTCGTCAACACCGATCACTTCGGCGGTCAGCCGCTCGCCGTTGGTGAGGCTCACGGTCACCTCTTCGGCATTGGAGACCACATGCCCGTTGGTCACGATGTAACCGTCGGTCGAGATGATGAAGCCAGAGCCCTGGCCCATGGAGAAGTTGCGGCCGCCGCGGCGACGGTTCTGGTCGTTGTCACGGCCATTCGGTTCAGCGCCGAAACGCTCGCCGAACTCTTCAAAGAAACGCTCGAAGGGCGTGCCGTTGAAGTTGTTGAAGTTGGACAGCTGGCGCCGCGCGCGGCTTCGCACCTGGATCGACACCACCGCCGGCGACACCTTTTCGACAATGCCGGAGAAGCCAGGCGCATACTCAGCCTGAATGTTGTCCGGCACCTGTGCGGACAGGTTCTGTGCCTGCGCGGGGGCAACGCCGCCGCGATCCAACAGCGTGGCGCCGGTCGCGCCCGCCAAAAATGTCCCAAGCAACAGTGCCGCCGTGCGCTTATTCGAGAGGTGTCGCAAACCCATAGTGTTCATCCCCAAAACCCCGGATCACGTCCGAACCGTAAAGACCGATATAAGTGACGCCACCTTACGTGCGGCTGGCCGCCGCATGAAATAACAGTAAAGTTCGAAGCGATTCACAGTCTTCCACAACTGAAACTTTACCTAGTTATTCATCTAAGAACTAACCAAAGTCCACACCAGTCGTCACGACCGCAGCACCGCGCTCCAGCGTCCGGTGCACCGGGCATTTGTCCGCTATTTCCAGCAACTTCTCGCGCTCCTGGGCGCTGTGCCCCGCGCCAAATGCGATGGTGCGCCGAAACAAATCGACCCGTCCGGCCTTGTCCGGCTCAATCGTCAGGCACGCCTCGCAATCGGCCGCGTGCACCTTGTCGTGCTGCACGTTGACGGTCGCGTCCACGGTAAAACCCTTCCGCTCAGCGTAAAGGCGCATCGTCATCAAAGTGCAGGCCGCCAGTGCCGCCGCCGCAAGATCGTAGGGCGTTGGCCCCGTGTCGCCGCCGCCGTAGTCCACCGGCTCGTCCGCCACAATCGGGTGACGCCCGGCAGTGATGGCCGTGCGAAACTTCCCGCCGGCAGAACTTGCCAAAACGCCATCCACGGCCCGCACAGGCGGCGATTGAACATCAGGCTGGCCCACAAAGCGCATAGCCCAGGCCGCGATCACATCGGCCGCATAGGCGCTGTCCGCCCGGCGACTCAAAAGATGGTCCGCATTGTCGAGCGACAGAAAACTCTTCGGATGCTTTGCGGCGACGAAGATATCCGTCGCGTTTGAAATCCCCACCGTCGCATCAAGCGGCGCGTGTGCCACCAAAAGCGCCGCCTTCAGGCTCGCCGCACTCTGCGTCACTTTGTGGTTCTTCAAATCGTCCACGAACGATTGGCGGATCGTAAAGGGCCGCCCACCCAGTGACACGCGCGCCTCACCGTCCGCTGCGATGGCATCAAGGTCAGCGGCAAAGTTGTGCGTCACATGTTCCGCATCCGATGGCGCACCGATGGTCGCCACAGCGCGCACACTCGGGATTTGTGCCGCCGCCACCAGCACAGCCGCACCGCCCAGCGAGTGCCCAATCAAAAGCGAGGGCGCCCCAACCTCCTCCGCCACGACCTCTGCAACGCTCACAAGATCGCCCACGTTGGAGGAAAAGTTAGTGGACGCGAACTCCCCCTCCGATGAGCCAAGCCCGGTAAAGTCAAACCGCGCGACGGCAATGCCCCGCTCCGACAGGCGCTTAGCGATGGTCCGGGCGGCCAAAATGTCCTTGCCGCACGTGAAGCAGTGCGCGAACAACGCCACCGCTTTGAGCGGGCCTGCCGGCAGGTCAAGCCGCGTGGCGAGCTTTGCCCCCAACGCCCCATCAATTGTGAGGGACCGGAAATTGGTCTCAGAGCTCATGCGTCGTGCCTCCTGCCGAAGAGGTCAGCGACGCTCCTTTAGCAGCGCCGCCAGCGCCTCTTCTTCATCCTCCGACAAGCCCTTCGCCGATGACCTCGCCATCGCGCGCCGGCTTTGCCTCAGATAAAACCCAACACCGATGACGGCCATCAACACAACCACAATCGGCGACAACCACAGCACGGCCGTGGTGGCATTGAGGGGCGGGCGAAAACGCACAAACTCGCCATACCGCTCCACGAGGTAGGCCAGCACTTCATCGTCGGTGTCGCCCGCCACCAGCCGCTCGCGCACCAGCGCGCGCATATCGCGTGCAAAGTCAGCGTTGGAATCGTCAATCGATTCGTTCTGGCAAACCAGGCACCGCAGCTCCGAGGACAGCGCCCGCGCACGGCTCTCCAGCGCCGGATCGTCCAGCTGCTCCGCCTCGCCAAGCGCATACGCGCCAGACACCACGCTAAACATCAGCGCGAAGGCCAGCGCGAGCCGGATCATTCGGCCGGCACCGGCGCCTCGGCCCGGCGCTTTGCGGGCGCAGGCAACCCAATGCGCAGCCGTCGATCCATCAGTGACAGCGTGCCGCCCAGAGCCGCAATCACCGAGCCAATCCAGATCAGCAGCACCCAGGGCTTATAGAAGGCGCGCACGGTGATCGCGTCTTGCGTGGAGGTGCCCAGCGTCAGATAAAGCTGGCTCAGCCCCACCGTGTGGATCGACGCTTCGGTGGTCGGCATCTGCCGCGCCGGATACATCCGCCGCGCTGGCTCCATCACCGCCACCAGCCGACCGCCCTTGGTCGCGCTAAACACTGCCACAGCGTCGATATAGTTCGGCCCCTGCCGCTCCTCGGCCCGATCAAAGCTTAGGGTATACCCTGCGACCTCCAGCTTATCGCCCGGTCGCATGTCGCGAATCACCTCAATCTCAAACGCGCTAAGACAGGCAATCCCCAGCACCGTCACTCCAACCCCCAGGTGCCCGAGACACGAGCCCCACATGGATCGCGGAAGATTGCGCAGCCGCCGCCACCGGTCGCCAAGCGTCTTGGCGCGCTCGGTCCGGTAAAGCACCTCCGCCAAGCTCCCCACGACCAGCCAGGCCCCAAGCCCAACCCCCACGGCCGCCACAAACCCGGTCTCGCGCCCACCGGCCCAAGCCGCAATGCAAGCGCCCACAAGACCCACGATCCCCGCCACGATCAGCCGCTCAGAAATCGCGCTCAGGTCGCCTCTCTTCCACGCGAGAAGCGTACCGAACGGAATGGCGATGAGGAGCGGGATCGTCAGCGGGATGTACGTCATGTTGAAGTACGGCGGCCCCACCGAGATCTTCTCGCCGGTCACCGTCTCCAGCACGAGCGGATAGAGCGTGCCGATCAGCACCGTCACGCACGACGTCGTCAGGAAAACGTTGTTGAAGACGAGCGCGCCCTCGCGGCTCACAGGCGCAAACGCCCCGCCCGCCTTCAGCTCCGACGCCCGCCAGATGAACAGCGAAAACGCCCCGCCGATGAAGATGATGAGGATGATCAGAATGAACATCCCGCGCGTCGGATCGGACGCAAACGCGTGCACCGAGGTCAGCACACCCGAGCGCACCAGGAACGTTCCGAGGAGCGACAGCGAGAACGTGATCAGCGCCAAAAGCACCGTCCACACCTTCAACGCATCGCGCTTTTCCATCACCGCCGCGGAGTGCAACAGCGCCGTCCCCGCCAGCCAGGGCATAAACGAGGCGTTCTCCACCGGGTCCCAGAACCACCAGCCGCCCCAGCCCAGCTCATAATAGGCCCAGTAGGAGCCCATCGAGATGCCCAGCGTCAGGAAAATCCAGGAGAGCAACGTCCACGGCCGCACCCAGCGCGCCCACGCCGCATCGATCCGGCCCTCAATCAGCGCCGCAACCGCAAACGCGAACACAATCGAGAAGCCCACATAGCCGACGTACAAGAGCGGCGGATGGATCGCGAGCCCGATGTCCTGCAGCAGCGGGTTGAGGTCGCGCCCCTCCATGGGCGCCGGCACCAGCCGCTCAAACGGGTTCGACGTGCCAAGGATGAACAGCAAAAACGCCGTCGAAATCCAACCCTGCACCGAGATCACGGTCGCCCGTAGCGTCGCGGCCATCTGCTTGCCAAAGCAGGCCACCAAATAGCCAAACAGCGTCAGGATCAGGATCCATAGGAGCATCGACCCCTCGTGGTTCCCCCAAACGCCAGAGATTTTATACACGAGCGGCTTAGCCGAATGGCTGTTCTCGAAAACGTTCACGACCGAAAAGTCGGACCGGACATACGCCACCGTCAGCGCCGCGAATGACAGCGCCACCAGCGCAAACACCGACACTGCGGCCGGCTGAGCCACCGCCATAAGTCGGCTATCGCCAAGCCGCGCGCCGATCAGCGGCACGAACGACTGGACCAGCGACACCGCCAGCGCCAGCACCAGCGCCATGTGGCCAAATTCATTGAGCACCGCTGGGCTCCTCTTCAGCGCCGGCCGTCACTGCCAACGCCTCAGGCATCGGCTGCCCGTCCACCCAGGTGCCAGACGCCTTCAGCGCATCGGCGACCTCTTTGGGCATATAATTCTCATCGTGCCGGGCGAGCACCGTGTCGGCCTTAATCGTCCCATCGGGCCGCAACACGCCCTCAGTCACAACGCCCTGCCCTTCCCGGAAAAGGTCGGGCAGAATCCCCACATAGGCCACACGCACGCGGTTAATCGTATCAGTGACCGCGAAGGACACCGCACCGTCAATGCCGCGCTCTACCGATCCGGTCTCCACGAGCCCGCCCAACCGAATGCGTGTGCCGGGCTCATGGGTGTTTTCGACCAGCTCAGTCGGCGTGGGCGCAAACGCGATTTGCTCCGACAGCGCGTAAAGCATCAGCCCCGCCGCTCCCGTCAGCGCCGCACCCGCCACGAGGACCAGCATTAGACGGCGCTTCTGCTTGCCGTGTAGCGTCAGCCTCATTGCACGCTCTCCGGTAGCGCTAAGCCGTTGCTCTCAGGCGCCGCCAAAAGCTCAGCGCGCGCCTCGGGATGAGCTTCTGCCGCCGCCACTAAAGCCTGTACAGCTTTTCCCTCGTTGCCCATCACACGGTGCGCCCGCACCAGCCGCAGCCATTCCTGCGGCGTTCCGCCGTCGCTCTCCAGCCGGTCCGCCAATCGCTGCACCATGGCAGCGATCATCTGCGCCTCGGGCGCGCCCGCCACCGGCCCGGCCGACGGGGCCGCAGCAACAACAGTCTCCGCCTGCTCCGCCTCGTCGATCCGGTTGAGCTCGGCGGTGGCAATCCCAAGCCAGTTCTCGGTGCCCATGCTGCGGTCGAGAAGCCACTTCCAGCGCTCCCGCGCTTCGTCAAAGTCCCCCTGCTGCCGGGCGGCAATGGCCAGGAAGATTCGCGGCCGCGCAGCGATAAAATTCTCGTCCATCGCCCGTTCGAACAGCACCTCAGCCTCCGGCGGCACGATCCCATCGTTCGCAAACGTCAAGTTCTCGCCTTGAAGCCCCAGCCATTCGGCATCGTCGCCTAACAAGGAATTGATCCGCGCGTAGGCGAGCGCAGCGTCATTGTACCGACGCATCCGCTGGTAAATCGGCGCAACCGCGAGCCACCCCTCCACATCATCGGGATCTTCCGTCAGGCGCTCCTCGGCCCGGGCAAGCAGAACGTCCATGCTCTCGGTGTTGACCGGGGCAACCCGCGCACTCAAGGGTTGGTCGTGATATCCAGGCGCGCCCACAGACACGTAGAGCGAGAGCGCCACAGCCGGCACACAGACGATCACCGCCAACGCAGACCAGCGCACCGCGGCCACGCTGCGGCGCTGCTGTCGCTCCGCCTTATCAGCACGCAGTAAACGCCGACCCACTTCCGCCCGCGCTGCAAGGGCACTGTCGTCGTCGATCAGGCCACGGGATTTGTCGGCATCGATCTCAGCCAGCTGCGCGGCGTAGACCTCAACATCCGATCCGCCTGTCATGGGTCGCCCGCGCCCGAGAAGCGGTCGCACCAGCGCAGCGACCACAAGCGCTACCAGGAATAAAAAGCCAACCCAGACCATGTGAAGGTGATGGGTCGGCCGGCCGCTTCCTGCAAGATATAATAGCTCTAAAAATGCGCGACCAAGTGCCGACACCCCACCTCAGCGGGCGCCGACACTTGCTTCGACAAAGCTACCTGCCGCGGCCCGACATGCGGTCGATCTCCTGGCGCACCTGCCGCTCAACGATGGCGCCAAGGTTGGCGTCGATCCATTCGCGCAGCAGCGGCCGCACCATGTCACGCACCAAATCCTCCAGCGTGCGAGGATTGTTGGTCAAGATCGTGCGGGACAAGGCGTCAAACGAAGTGGAGACATTGTGCCTGGTGCGCATGCTGGTCAGCCCGTCATCGCCATGATCAGACCGGCCATGCCCCTGCGGTGCAGCGTCCCCTTTGCCCCGCGCCAGCATCTCTTCGGTCACTGCAGTGTGGGGCGCGGCCACCGCAATGCTCTCGCCCGGTTCCGCCGCCACCGGCGCGTCCTCCGCCTTGCGCGCTGTTCCTGCGAGCGCACGCAGCCGTTCCCGGGGCGACATCTCCGGTCCTTGATGGCCCGTCAGGTCGTCCGTCCGCGGTGGGCGATGCTTTGGGCTTTTGTAATCAAGGTCAGGCTCACCCTCAGGCATCGTGCGCCGCGCTGCAGCCACGGCGGCCGCGCGGCGGTCGGCCGCATCCCGTGCCGCCTGCTTCTCCGCCTCGTGATGGGCTGCTGATCCAGCCGCAATCGCTGCGCCGAGCGCCAGCGAACGCTCTTCGTCGTGAGCCGTGTCCTCTAAGGTCGGCTCCAGCGGTGCAACGAGATCGTCCTCCATCGGCTGCTGCGCGAGAGCCTCACGCACCGACTGCGCCACAAACCCGCTAAGGTCATGCTCAGCGCTCGCCGACATGCGCGGCCCGGCCGGTTCACCCGGCTGATCGTGATGTGCGCCGTCTTCGTCCCACGTCGCCTCTCGGTTGGCCTTGTCAGCATCTTGGGGACCATAGTCCTCAGCAATGATCTTGCGGATCGACGCCATCAGATCATCCATGTCGCATTCTCCTCACCTGCCGGCGCTCGCCCCGAATCAGTGCTTATGAGGAGACATTAACTATTCGTTGCCAAAGCACATCGCCTCGTCGCCGTTTGCCCACAGCGACGAGGCGATCTGACAATCAAAACCCTGGTATATCTGTGGAAAACAAGCCGTTCGACCGGGTTCTACCGGCCGTCGGGGGTGCGCAACCCGAACCACTTATCGCGAACAGCGTCGGTATGCTCTTTCGGATTATAAAGCTGAACGTTCAGCCCCAGACGCCGTGCACTCAGCTGACCAATCGCGCTCAACAGCTGAAACCCAGTGACGTCCTTATCGCGCTCCGCGGACACCAGCGTGATTTGCGCGGCCACCAACTCACTTTGCGCATCCAGCACATCGAGCGTGGTTCGCTGTCCGACCCGCTGCTCTTCGATGACACCGTCAAGCGCAAGCCGCGCAGCAAACACACTCGTACGGGCCGATTGGATCGACCGCACCGACGCCACATAGCTTGCAAAACTCGCAACCGTGTTCTGGCGCACCGCATCGCGGGTCAGATCAACCTGGATCCTGCTCGTCCCCAGGTCTTCCTTCGCTTGACGCACTTGGGCCGACGCTAGGCCGCCCTGATAAATCGGAATGGTGAGGCTGAGGCCCACCGTGGCGCTGTCCTGCTGCTCGGTCGCTGAGGTTTGATTGAAGGAGCTTGACGCCGAGGCGGACAAGTTCAGCGATGGCAACAGCGTTCCCTCAATCGCCTTCACGTTGAACATCGCCGTATCGACATCAAACAACGCAGCGATGATTGCCGGATGGATCCTCTGCCCGAGCGCCACAGCCGCGTCGACCGACTTCGGCAGCAAGCGATCGATCGGAACATCGTCAACGAGCGTGCCTGCCCGCAGACCCGTCTCCTGGAAGAAGGAAGCCTCCGAGATTTCAGCGTTGGCAATGGCAAAGTTGAGGAGCGACTGTGCCTCAGCGCGCCGCGCTTCAGCCTGGCTCACGTCTGTGCGGGTGCCCTCACCCACTTCAAACCGGTCTTGAGCGGCCTGCACCTGCTCGTTCAAGAACCGAATGTCAGATCGGCGAAGGCGTACGATCTCACGGTCCTGAATGACATCCTCAAACGCCGTCGCTGCTGCCAGCAGCACCGATTGCTCGGTGTTCTCAAGCGAAGCGCGCTGCGCCTTCACGGCCGATTCGGCCTGCCGAATCGAGTTGCGAACAGTAAAGCCCTGGAACAGAGGCTGGGTCAGCGTGACCGACACCGCTGTCGGTAGACTGCTGCTGCCACTGTTGCCTGAATTAGCGATCGTCCGCGATGTGGCGAACGATTGATCAAGCCCCGCCGAAAGGGTCGGCCGGTTGCCGGCCCGCGCAATTGAAATCCCCTCGTCGATGGACCGCAACTGCGAGCGCGCTGAGTTGAGCTCTGGGTTGACTGAGTAGGTCGACGCCAAAGCACCCGTCAGGGACTGCGCACTGGCGGGAACCACGGCCGCGACCAGCGCCGCCGAAACGAGACCCATGTAAAGCAAGCTGCGCACGGCCAGACCTCATCTGCGTTGCGCGACCAATATCCTAAGACCATCGTTAAAAGTCGCTAAAACCACAGCCCGGTAGCCGTCCCCCGGCCAGCGACGTGGTTGTTGAGGCTTTTGCGCAACTGCTTGACAACCCTGCCGCGGCCACATGCGCGGCGCCCCCTTGCGGCGCAAGCCTGCCGCGATGCCAGCGAAGCCGTAGCGGCATGTGCCGCAGAGCGACCGCCCGCCACGGGCTGGAGACAGTGTCGTTGGGGATGAGGCTATGGAGGCGACGGCCGGAATCGAACCGGCGTACACGGATTTGCAGTCCGCTGCGTAACCACTCCGCCACGTCGCCGCGGCCAGAGCGATAGTCCAACGCACAGCCCCGGGCAAGTCACACCCACCCATTGTCGTCCGCTGTGCGCGCCGAACGCAGTGCGCTAACGCTCTGGTCACCGGCACGATTTTATGTGACCCGGCGCTGTGCTATCCGCGTATCGCTTGAGGCAACCTGAAAGGACGTTCGTCGTGACCAAGGTTCATGTGCTTGCCGCGACCCTCATTGCTGCCGCCACCGTTGTCCCTCCCGTGCTCGCCGCCACGGAAGCTGACTGCGTGGCCGCCATTCGTCAGACCCAGGATGATGCGTCGAGAAACGCGGCCCTGTCCACCAACGACGAGCGGTCCGGCGAACTCGCTACCATGCTCGCCCGCGCCGGCACCGCGGGGGAAGATGGGCGTTATGAAGAGTGCCTCGAGCTCGTCCGCGATGCTCGCGGCGCAGCCGGCCTGCGCAACTAAAACCTTCTCACCCATCGCTGGCAGCAGCCAGCACGTACCCACTCAAGCGCACTTTAGACACAAACGTCGGCTGCATTAGCGCCGCGGTGGAGAGAGAGAACGCAATGGCCGACGTCGATGCCGAGCTCAGCGGTAACATTCGCCAATCCTGGCTAACCGGGGGCATCATCGATATGACCATCCGCACCTATGAGCCCATCGCCGGCTGGGAAGTCACCGTCGATGTGGGTGGCGATATCATTAACATCTGGAACGCCACCGTTATCGCCCGCTCCGGATCGGTCTATCGGCTCGGCGCAGCGGAGTACAACGCCGATGTGCCTGCCGGCGAGACGATCACCTTTGGCCTGCAGACCGAAGGCGGCATCGCGTTCGAGCCGCGCGTGTTCAATGTGACGCGAGCCTCCCAGGAGGCGGGCGAGGCCGAGGTCGCGCCGCCAGTCGCCGTGCCGCCGCCCGATGGGCAAACCGAGCTTGCCCAAGTGGCAGTGCCGAGCCCCGGTCCCGCCCCATCGCGGCTCCAACTGCCAGAGATTCCCACCGGACAACCGATGTCAGGGCCGCTCACCGAGCTCATCGCCCGCGACAGCCGCCTTGTGCAGACCGATCCCGGCACCTCGCTCGGCGGCCTTTTCGTCGGCGCCACCACCCAGCGCGAGCCTGCCGGCGATGGCGCCGGCTTGCCCGGTGACGACTTCGCCCCCGGCCCCTTCTCCACCCGCGGCGCCACCATCATCGACAGCGCCGGCAACCCCGCCGTCATCCACGGCATCAACTGGTTTGGCCTCGAAACCGATATCTCCACCGTCCATGGCCTTTGGGCGCGCAATTGGCGCGCGATCATGGACGACATGAAGGATCTGGGCTTCAACCTCCTGCGCATGCCCATTTCCGGCGAATTGGTGCGCGAGAATGGCGGGACCCCCAGCGGCATCGACTTCGCGCTCAACCCGGATCTGGAAGGCCTCAATGGCCTACAGATCCTCGACGCCATCGTCGCCTATGCCGAGCGCATCGGCATGCGCATCCTGCTCGACTATCACCGCGGCCCCGCCGGGGATGGCCCTAACGATAACGGCCTGTGGTACGGCCAAGGCTTCACCGAGGCCGACGTCATCGACACCTGGCGCGTCCTTGCCGAGCGCTACGGCGATAGCCCCGCCGTCATCGGCGCCGACCTCGTCAACGAACCCCACGGCGGCACCTGGGGCGACGGCAGCGCCACCGACTGGGCGGCCGCCGCAGAGCGGATCGGAAGTGCAGTCCAATCCTTCGCACCCCAATGGCTCATCGTGGTGGAAGGCATCGGCGAATATGACGGCGACCCCTACTGGTGGGGCGGCAACCTCCAGGGCGTGCGGGACCGGCCTGTCGAACTGCCGATCCCAAACAAGCTCGTCTATTCACCCCACGACTATCCGGCCTCCGTGTTCAACCAGCCCTGGTTCAACGACGGCACCGACCTCACCGAAAAGTTCCGGGAAAACTGGGGCTTCATCGCCGAAGAGGGCATCGCCCCTGTGCTCATCGGCGAATGGGGCTCGCGGCTTGAAGACCCGCAAGACATCGAATGGGCCGTCACGCTCTCGGACTACCTGGCCGACCTCGACATCGCTTGGATCTGGTGGTCGCTCAATCCCAACTCCGGCGACACCGGCGGCATCTTTGCCGACGACTGGCAAACGCTCCGCCGCCCCGCCCTCGATCTCATGGGCCCCGCCCTGGCGCGCACCGAGCCAATCATCCCGTTCAGCGAAGTGTCAGACGCAGGTGGCGCCACGTTCACCGTCAGCCTGCCTGCCCCCGCCGCCGAAAAAACTGTCCTGAAATACGCCACAACCGACGGCACGGCCTTCGCCGGCGACGACTACGTTGCCACCTCAGGCTCGCTCACCTTCCAGCCTGGCGAAACGCGCAAAACCGTCACCGTCCCGCTGCTGCCTGATGCAGAGGCCGACGGCGACGAATTCTTCTACCTCGTCGTCGGCGGACCGGGAGGGCGCAAAGCCTCCAACACCGCCGCCATCATCGACGATGACAGACGCTCCTCTACGCAGCCCTTCGTGGATGTCGCGAGCACCGTCTCCACCGACAATGGTGCGCGCTTTCGCGTCCTACTGACCGAGCCCGCCCAGCGCGATCTCACCATCACCTTTGTGGTGACGCCCGACGATGGCTCCTCCGCACCGGTGAACAGCAGCCTCACCATCCCCGCCGGGGACCGCGACGCGTTCGTCGACCTCGCCCTCAACGAGGACAGCGAAGGTGGTCAGCAACGCTTTACCCTCGAACTCACTGGTGCGGACGGCGCGATCATCCGCAACGGCCGGGCCGCAGCGGTCGTCGGTGCCAACGAGGGCGACGCGACCGCGGCCGCCGCCGAGATCGAAATGGGCGGCAGCACCGGCGCCACCGACAACACCCAGCTCACCATCGACCTCATCATGGAAGACGACTGGGGCTCCGGCGCGCTCTACA
>CAKZYH010000421.1 GCA_937884725.1 uncultured Paracoccaceae bacterium | reverse complement strand
TTCTCGCTTCCGGTTAGACCGCCGCGAGCGTCGCCGAACATCGGCACCGGATAGGGTCGCTCGCGTGTGGGATTAGCAGGGCAGATAGCTCGCCCCGGGCAAAATCGCAACTCCTGGCGTGTGGTTGAGTTCAAAGGCGGCGCGGTGGGCTTATGCTCTGCACCAACCTGGCTGCGCTGATGCACAAACCAGCGTCCCGCGGGAGCGTAGGCCCAGCGTTTTGCAAAATTCCAAATGAACCTTACATCCGCAACGACACGCGATGAGTTTCGCTGAATTGGGGCTCGACTTCACGGCCGCCATACAGCAAGACACGCGCGTCTCACGTACACCGAAAAATTCAGGAATGAGTAAGATGGCTATCACGGCGCAGCAGGTGAAGGCGCTCCGGGAAAAGACGGGCGTCGGCATGATGGATTGCAAGACCGCGCTCAACGAAACCGGCGGCGACATGGAAGCTGCGGTGGATTGGCTGCGCAAGAAAGGTCTTTCCAAAGCGGCGAAGAAGGCGGACCGCGTGGCTGCGGAAGGGCTTATCGGCATCGCGGCCGATGGCACCACGGCGGCTATGGTGGAGGTCAACTCCGAAACCGACTTCGTGGCCCGCAACGAGACCTTCCAAACGCTGGTTAAAGCCGTTGCCCAAGAAGCGCTCGCCGTTGGCGGCGATTTTGATGCGCTGAAGGCACGCGATTATCCGGGCACCGGTCGGACCGTTGAGGGCGAGGTGACTGAAGCCATCGCCACCATTGGTGAAAACCTCAATCTTCGCCGCGCCACCGGGCTGACCGTCAGCGCGGGCGTTGTGGCGCCTTACGTGCACAACTCGGTGGGCGAGGGCCTTGGCAAGTTGGGCGTCCTCGTTGCGCTGGAGTCTGAGGGGAGCCCTGAGGTTCTGATGGATCTTGGCCGCAAGATCGCGATGCATGTGGCCGCGGTGAACCCGCTGGCTCTCAGCGCCGATGAGGTACCCCAAGAGGCGGCGGACCGCGAGCGCGCTGTGTACAGCGATCAGGCCCGTGCGTCCGGTAAGCCCGAGGCGATCATCGAAAAGATGGTCGAGGGGCGGATGCGCAAGTTCTACGAGGAAGTGGTGCTGCTCCAGCAGAGCTTCGTCGTGAACCCGGACCATACCGTCGGCCAGGCCATTGAGGCCGCTGTTGCCGAGGCCGGTGCGCCGATCAAGATGACCGCCTTTGCTCGGTTTGCGCTGGGTGAGGGGGTCGAAAAAGAGGAGAGCGACTTCGCCGCCGAAGTCGCAGCGGCTGCCGGCGTCTAGCGGCCGCGCCCCGTTGATGTCGAAAGCCACACGGGACGCTGCCAGGAAATGGCAGCGGGTGCTCATCAAAGTCTCTGGCGAGGCTTTGATGGGCGACCAAACTTACGGGATCTCGCAGCAGACCATGCAACGGATCTGCGAGGAGATCGTGAAGGTGGTGCGCTCCGGTCGCGAGGTGGGTCTCGTGATCGGAGGCGGCAACTTCTTGCGCGGCGCAAATCTGGAGCTGCAGGCGGTCGACCGGGTTGCCGGCGACCAGATGGGCATGCTGGCCACCGTCATGAACGCGGTTGCTGTCGCGGCCCAGCTGCGTGCGCTCGGGACCGAAGCGATTGTGCTTTCGGCCATCGATGTACCGGTCATTTGTGATCGCTTCACCCACCGCAGCGCCATGAAGCACATGTCTGAAGGGCGCGTCGTTCTGTTTGCCGCAGGGACCGGGCATCCCTTCTTCACCACCGACACCGCAGCAGTTTTGCGTGCTGTGGAAATGGACTGCGATGCTCTGCTCAAGGGGACGCAGGTGGATGGCGTATACACGGCCGATCCCAATCAAGATCCGCACGCCACGCGTTACGATGTGGTGACACATCAGGAGGCGTTGGCCAAGAACCTGGGCGTGATGGACGCGACGGCCATCGCTTTGGCGCGGGACAACGGGTTGCCTGTGGTCGTCTTTTCGATCCGAAACCCCGATGGCCTTGTGGACGTTTGCCACGGCGAGGGCACTTTCACATTGGTGACCGAGAGCTGACACAATCTCTGCCGATTTCGGCGCAGCTTCGTTGCGCCGAACGCCTTATGGCCTGTAAAGCGAAACTGGAACGGTGAGGAGATCCGAACGATGGACGCGGTGGACCTAGACGATCTGTCTCGGCGCATGGATGGCGCGATCCAGGTCCTGAAGACCGAGCTCTCGGGTTTGCGCACCGGCAGGGCGAGCGCGTCCATGCTGGAACCGGTCACCGTTGACGCTTACGGATCGCACATGCCGCTGAGCCAGCTCGCGACAGTGTCGGTGCCGGAGCCGCGGATGATTACGGTCCAAGTGTGGGATCGCTCGATGGCGCAGAGCGTTGAGAAGGCGATCCGCGAGTCGAGCCTGGGGCTTAACCCGGTCGTGGAGGGGCAGCTGATGCGCATTCCCATCCCCGAGCTGAACGAAGAGCGCCGGCAAGAGCTGGTGAAGGTCGCGCACAAGTACGCTGAGCAAGCCCGCATTGCCGTGCGCCACGTCCGCCGCGACGGCATGGATACCATAAAGAAGGCTGAGAAGGACGGCCTTTCGAAAGACGATGTGTCGGTTGCGTCCGACAGGATCCAAAAATTGACCGACCAGAAGGTTGGCGAAATTGACGGGGTGCTCTCTCACAAAGAGCAAGAGATTTCGCAGATCTGATCAGTGCAGAGCCCGACCATCCTCAACGCTGCGAAGGCGGGCGAGCCGGCGACGCCCAATGGCGCCGAAGCTGCGGTCCCATTGGCGCCCTTCATTCCGCGCCATGTGGCCATTATCATGGACGGTAACGGCCGCTGGGCCAAACGGCGCCACCTGCCGCGGACCATCGGCCATCGGCGCGGTGTCGAGGCGGTGAGGCGTGTGGTGCGGTACGCCGGTGACCGCGGGATTGAGGTGCTGACACTGTTTGCGTTTTCCCGCGAGAACTGGCGTCGACCGCCGCGGGAGGTGAACGAGCTGCTCAGTCTTCTGCGGCGCTATATCCAGAGCGACCTGGAAGAATTGCTGAGCGCCGGGGTGAAGCTCACGATGATCGGGGCGCGCGATGAGCTCGACCCTGACCTGCGCGCCATTATCGAGGATGGCGAGCGGCGCAGTGCCGAAAACTCCAAGATGCACCTCATCCTGGCCTTCAATTATGGGGGGCGCGACGAGATCGTTCGAGCGGCCAAGCGGCTTGCAAAGGCGGCTGTGGATGGCGATCTCGATCCCGATCAGATCAACGAGGGTGATTTCGCCAGATGCCTCGATACAGGCATGTTGCCCGATCCGGATTTGATCATCCGGACCAGCGGAGAACAGCGCATCTCGAACTTCCTGCTGTGGCAATCTGCGTACGCGGAATATTCCTTCCCCCGCACGCTGTGGCCCGACTTCGATGAAGTGATGTTTGAAGAGGCGCTGTGTGACTATGCGCGTCGCGAGCGGCGCTTCGGTGCCGTGGATGGGGGTGCGGCGAGGGCCGTGGGGTGAAGGCTGAGCGAACCTCCCGAAGGGCGCGGATTGCGCCCTTTCAGTGGCGCCAGCAGGCGGCACGGCTGCGGGCTAGCTTCCTTTTCCAGCGAGAACTTCGGCTGCGTGTCGTCTCAGCCTTCGTGCTGATCCCAACCGTTCTGCTGCTCACCTGGTGGAACGAGGCGACCTTTGCGGTGATCGTCGCGGTTGCCGGGGCGCTTGTGCTTATGGAGTGGCTCCGCATGGTCGGGGCGGGCGACGACGTGCCGCTTCAGGTAACGGCCGTTGGACTGCTTGCTGTCGTTGCACTGGTGGCGCTGACACACAGTATGGCGACCGCTGGTGTGGTGGTTGTGTTCGGTATTGCCGCCCTTGCGGGTGTCGCCCGGCTCACCGGTCTTGGCAGTGCTGTGTGGTGGGTCGCTGGTGGACTTATTTATGCCTCCGCGGCTGTCATGGCGCTGATTGCTTTGCGCAAGGGGGCCGATGGCTTCAGCGCTGTGGTTTTTGTGCTCATAGTCGCATGGGCGACAGACACCTTCGCGTTCTTCGTCGGCCGCAGCGTTGGCGGTCCGAAGCTGTGGCGAAGGGTGTCGCCATCCAAAACTTGGTCCGGCGCGTTGGGTGGTTTGCTTGCGGGGATTTGTGCTGGGGCGGTTGTGGGGGTGTGGCTTACGCTGCCGCTCACGTTAGGAATGCTCGCGTTGGCGGCCGTGGTTGCCGTGGCCGCTGAGGCTGGGGATCTCTTGGAGTCGGCAGCAAAGCGGCGGTTTGCCGTGAAAGACGCTGGCTCGCTGATTCCTGGCCACGGCGGGATGATGGATCGCGTCGACGGGCTCGTGACAGCGTCAATGGCAGCGGTTGCAATCGGTGCGGTCTGGGCGTTGGATAGCCCCGCGGCCGGGGTCATGATGCTGATGGGGCGATAGCCATATTGGGGCATGGCAAGGTCTGCGCCGATCCCCGTTTCGGCCGGACCGTCAGCCATGGGCACTGGGGACGATGGTCGGTTAGCGCTCGTCACTGGTGCCGAATCGTGCGCATTAACGAAGTGTAAATGGAGTGGATCGGCATGGAGTGGGTGATCTGGATGGCGTCCCTTTTGGTGGGGACCATCCTTCCGTTCCTGTTTGTGCTCACCGTCATCGTGTTCGTTCACGAGATGGGGCATTTCCTTGTAGCGCGGTGGTGCAACGTCGCCGTCGATGCGTTCTCCATCGGCTTTGGGCCTGAGCTATTAGGCTGGGAAGACCGGCGAGGAACGCGATGGCGGATCGCTGCGATCCCGCTTGGCGGTTATGTGAAATTTTCCGGCGATGAAAACGCTGCATCCCAGCCAGATCACGAAGCGGTCGCGCGGATGAGCGAGGAGGAGCGGAGCAAGAGCTTCGTGCTCAAGCCCCTTTGGCAGCGCGCGGCGGTGGTCGCGGCCGGGCCGTTTGCGAACTTCGTTTTGGCCGTTGCGATTTTCACGGTCTATTTCGCGTTGGCCGGGCGGCCCGCGATTGAAGCGAAGGTGTCGGAGGTGGAGCCGGCGAGCCCTGCCGCTGAAGCGGGCTTTTTGCCGGGCGACGTCATCCGAGCGGTCGACGGTGACACCATCCGGGACTTCTCCGGCGTGCAGCGTAAGGTGGCCAGCGCTGTGGGCGTTGAGATGGAGTTTGTCGTTGAGCGCGACGGCGAGATGGTTACGCTCTTGGCCACGCCGGAGCGGCGCGAGCTGACTGACCCGTTCGGAAACGCCTATACCCAAGGCGTGCTCGGGGTCCGCCGCACGGCGGTCGACGTGACGGCGGAACGACAGTCTTTGGGGCCGTTGCAAGCCTTTAGCGCCGGCTTGGACGAGACCGCCTATATCGCTCGCCGCACGGTCGAGGTGGTGGGCGGCATTGTGATTGGGACGCAGTCGGTGGAGCAGCTGGGTGGGCCGATCCGCGTCGCACAGGTATCGGGCGAGGTGGCGAAGATCAGCATCGCCGCGCTGTTTAGCCTGATGGCGATGCTGTCGATCTCCATCGGCCTCATCAACCTATTGCCGATACCGATGCTCGATGGGGGACACCTGATGTTCTACGCGATCGAAGCGGTGCGTGGGTCGCCGCTTCCGGACAAAGCTCAGGAGGTGGGGTTTCGCATCGGCCTTGCCATGGTGCTGATGCTAATGGCCTTTGTCACGTATCAGGACATTGTTAAGGCTACCTCGTGACGACCGTGGCTTTAACGCAACGGTGAGGTCGCAAAGCGGACCAGACGTGCGCTCTCAGCTTGTCCGACCACGCTCAGGCAAGCATACCGTCATCACGCCGCACCACGTCGCGGCAACGACAGAGCGAGGCGTCGACCCGATTATGTTGGTTTGTCCGGGACCGGTGACCCTTACTGCAGTGCGCCGCATTTGCGCTGTTTTGTTCATCGCGATGGCAGGGTGGCTCGCCGCCCCCACCGCAGATGCTGCGGTGGTGAGTTCCATCGTGGTGCAAGGCAATCAGCGCGTGGATGACGATACGGTCCGTGCGTACATTCCCATCCGCCCCGGTCAGAACTTCGGGGCAGCCGATATCGACCGCAGCATCGACGCCCTGTTTGCCACTGGCTTGTTCCAGGACGTCTCCATCACGCAGTCCGGGCGCTCGCTGGTCGTGCGCGTTGTGGAGAACCCGCTGATCGGCCAGGTGTCGTTTGAGGGCAACCGGCGGGTGCAAGACGAAAAGCTCGCTGTCATTGTGCAGAGCAAAGAGCGCACTGTGTTCTCGCGCGGTGTGGTTCAGGCCGACGTTCAGCGCATCCTCGACGCGTACCGCAACAGCGGGTCGTTCCAGGCGCAAGTGGAGCCCCAGATCATCGACCGCGGCCAGAACCGCGTCGATCTGGTGTTCGACATCACTGAAGGTCAGAAGACCAGCGTTGGTCGCGTGACCTTCATCGGCAACTCGTCGTTCTCCGATGGCCGTCTGCGCGATGTGATCAGCACCAAGGAAAGCGGCATCCTGGGCTTCCTGCGCTCCACTGACACGTATGATCCCGACCGCCTTCGCCGGGACCAGGACCAGCTGCGTCGGTTCTACTTCAACAAAGGTTTCGCCGACTTCCGGATCCTGTCTGCGACCGCTGACTTCGACCGCGAGCGGAACCAATTCTTCATCACGTTCACCGTCGATGAGGGGCAGCAATACCAATTCGCAGAAGTGCGCGTCGACACCACGCTCGCTGATCTGGATCCGACCGCACTGCGCCGGAAGGTCCGGAGCCGTCCTGGCCGTCGCTACTCAGCGGAGCGGATCGAAAAGTCTCTCGAAGATCTGACGCTGGCGGCCAACCGCCAGGGGTATCCCTTTGCGCAGGTGGTTCCCTCGGGTGAGCGGAACTTTGAGAACAACACAATCGATGTGGTCTACCGTGTCGACCAGGGCGTCCAGGCGTTCGTGGAGCGGATCGACATTGTCGGCAACAACACGACACGCGATTACGTCATCCGCCGCGAGTTCGACATCGCCGAGGGCGATGCGTACAACCGCGTGCTTCTCGACCGTGCAGAGCGTCGGCTCCGGCAGCTTGGTTTCTTTGAAACGGTGTCGATCACGACCCGCCCGGGGAGCGCTCCTGACCGCGTGGTGGTGACAGTCAACGTTGTTGAGCGTGCGACGGGTAAAGTTCAGTTCGGTGTGGGCTACTCGACGGCCGACGGCATCGTTGGTGACGTGTCGATCTCGGAAAGCAACTTTCTGGGCCGCGGCCAGTTCGTGTCCCTCGGCTTCGGCGGTGGTGTTAACCGGCAGAACGTCGATTTCTCGTTCACCGAACCGTACTTGTTCGGCCGCCGCGTTGCGGGTGGTTTCGACGTGTACGCGCGGCGCCAGGATAAAGACGACAGCCAAGCGTTTTCGTCCAACGACATCGGCGGCACGCTGCGCGCAACGGTGCCGTTCACCGACACGACGTCATTCCAGGTGTTCTACAGCATCTACACACGCGACATCGAGGTCGATAACTCCGACTGTCAGGATGGGACGTTGTCGGTTGCGGTCTGTGACTCTGCCGGAGAGCGCCTGACGTCGCTGGTTGGTGGCTCGTTGATCTACAACACGCTGGACGACCGGTTTAACCCGCGCGACGGCCTGTACGGTAAGTTCACCACCGAGTTTGCTGGTGTGGGCGGCGACACCGCCTTCTTCCGTCAAACCGTGAAGGCACGTGGCTACCGTGAGATTGTTCCGGCCTACGGCGTTGTGGGCATGCTGGCAGCCGAAGGCGGCTACATGGTGTCGCTCAACGACGACCTTCGTGTGCCTGACCAGTTTACGGTCACGTCCCAGACCCTGCGTGGTTTCTCCGCCATCGGTCCGCGTGATGCGGCAACGAACGATCCCCTTGGTGGCCGCTTCTACGTGGCGGGTACGGCCGAAGCGACCTTCCCAATCCCGTTCTTGCCGCCTGAGATCGGCCTTTCCGGTGCCGTCTTTGCCGACGCCGGGTCTTTGTGGGGCGTCGATCCGGACATCGTGGCGCGAAACGGTGGATCAGGGACTATTCGCGGCGACGACTTCGCGATGCGCGCGTCCGGCGGTCTTGGTGTCCTTTGGCAGTCACCGTTCGGTCCTATTCGCGCCGACTTTGCTCTGCCTCTCATCGAGGAAGAGCAGGACGAGACCCAGCTCTTCCGGTTGTCCGGCGGCACCACCTTCTAACGGTCCGCCGGGTAGCCCGACGATCCATGTCGACGTTCTTTCCCCCCGCCGAGCCACAGGCTCTTGGAACCATCGCAGCAGCGGTTGGGGCTGAGCTTGCCGACGAAACGCAGGCGTCCCGGATCGTGTCCGACGTGATGCCACTGGACGCGGCGGGGCCGGACCACGTTAGCTTTCTCCGGGACGCAAAGTTGCTCCCCGAGCTTGCGAAGACGACAGCCGGCGCTGTGTTCATCCAGAAGCGACACGCCGGGAAGTGTCCGCCGGGCTGCGCGGCGCTAGTGACAGATTTTCCGGGAAACGCGTTTGGGTTGGCGGCGAGCCTCTTTTACCCAGCCGCAATGCGTCCACGGCCTTTGACAGCGCGTTCCGGTGGCGAGATCGCTCCCACTGCGATCATCGAAGAACCGGGTCTTTTGGAAGCCAACGTGATTGTTGAGGCCGGTGCGGTGATTGCCCGGGGAGTAGAGGTCGGGCGGGGCACGGTCATTGGTCCAAACGTTGTGATCGGGCCGGGCTGCACCATCGGCCGCAATACGTCTATCGGGGCCAACTGCACCATCCAGTGCACGCACATCGGCGACAACGTGATCGTTCACCCCAACGTTGCCATCGGTCAGGACGGTTTCGGGCTGGCTCGCACACCGGTGGGTTACCTGAAAATTCCGCAGACGAAGGCGGTGGTCATTCAAGACGAAGTCGAGCTTGGGTCGGGCACCACCGTGGACCGCGGGTCCTGGCGCGACACGGTGATTGGCAAGGGGTCCAAAGTCGATAACCAGTGCCAGATCGGTCACAACGTCATGATGGGCGTCTCGTGCGTGCTTGCTGGGATGGTCGGCGTCTCTGGGTCGGTAACGATGGGCGACTTTGTCACCATCGGCGGGCACACTGGTTTGCGCGACGGGCTCAACATTGGCAGCAACGTGACGATTGCTGGGAAAGCCGCGGTGGGCGAGGACATTCCGGCTGGAGAAACTTGGGGCGGTTATCCTGCGATGGAGGGGCGCGCTTACCTTTCTGAACGCCGTGCCATTGCGCGCCTTGTGCGAAACAAGGGCAACGCTTCAAATTCATAGAGTACGCCCTTAAAGTCGCCGCCAACTTCGGCACGCGGATTGAGACCAACGGTATGGATGGCGCAGACGAGACCATGGACAAGGCTGTCATCGAGGCGGCCGATATCAAGCGCATCCTTGAATATCTTCCGCATCGCTACCCCTTCCTGATGATCGACCGCGTTGTCGACATTGACAACGATTCGTCGGGCGTCGGCATCAAGAACGTCACCATCAACGAGCCGCAGTTTCAGGGGCATTTTCCGGGTGAGCCGGTGATGCCTGGGGTGCTGCTGATCGAGGGTATGGCGCAGACCGCCGGTGTTTTGTGCGTGGTCGCGCAAGGCGGTGATGCGCCATCGTTGGTCTACTTCATGACCATCGACAAGGCCAAGTTCCGTCGGCCCGTCGTGCCCGGTGATGTGGTGCGCTATCACATGACCAAGGAGCGGCACCGCGGCAACGTTTGGCGTTTTCACGGGGAAGCCATTGTGGATGGGACCGTGGTGGCACAGGCCGACGTTAGCGCAATGATTGTGCGCGAGTAGTTAGCCGAGTGGACATCCATCCCTCAGCGGTCGTTGACCCGGCCGCGCAGCTTGCAGACGGTGTCAGCATTGGACCGAACGCGGTCATCGGTGTAGGCGTAAGCCTTGCTGATGGAGTGCGTGTTGGGGCGGGTGCTGTCATCACCGGCGACACCAGCATTGGCGCCGAGACAGAGATTTTTCCAGGCGCCGTGATCGGCGGACCACCTCAGGACCTCAGCTACAAGGGTGAGCCTGTGTCCGTGGAGGTCGGAGCGCGATGCGTTTTGCGCGAGCACGTGACTATCACCGCGGGGACGGCGCGGGGGCGCGGCAAGACCGTTGTGGGTGACGATTGCTACTTCATGGTCGGCGTTCACGTCGGGCACGACTGCATCGTCGGCAATGGCGTGGTGCTGTCCAACAACGTGCTTCTCGCCGGGCATTCCACGTTTGGCGATTACGTGCTGATCGGCGGTGCTGCGGCGATCGTGCAGCGGGTGCGCGTGGGGGCTTATGCGTTCATCAGTGGCCTATCGGGTGTAACGAAGGATGTGATCCCGTTTGGCTATGTCATCGGCCATCGCGGGCGGATCGATAGCCTCAACCTCGTGGGGTTGAAGCGGCGTGGCTTTAAGCGCGATCAGATCCGCAAGCTGCTCGATGCTTATGAGGTGCTGTTTCACGGCGAAGGGACTCAGGCTGAGCGAGTGGCCCGGGTGCGCGCCGATCATGGCGCGGACGATGGGGTCGATGCGATTTTGAAGTTTGTCGACGATGCGCCGGCACGGCCGCTGTTGCAGCCGCTGCCTAAGACCGCGCCGACCGATGATCCGCACGCGGCCACAGAGTTTCTTGAAACGGGCCGATGAGCGACGGCCCGCTGGCGATCATCGCTGGCTCCGGCGCATTGCCGTGGGAGGCGGCTGAGGTCATTGCGCCGCGGCGAAAGGTGGTCGTGTTTGCGTTGGCGGAGGAGGCCACCATCCCCGACGCGTTGCCGGACAACGTGACGGTCGAGCGGCGCAGCTACGGCGAGATTGGTAAAGCGCGCAAAGCCGCACTGACGTTAGGAGCCACCGACCTTCTGTTTCTAGGGGCCATTCGGGCGCGGCCGGACTTTCGAAAAATCGCTGGCGACTGGGAGACGGTGAAGCTCGTCCCGCGCATATTGCGGGCGGTTGTGGGTGGCGATGACACGATCGTGCGGAACGTGCTCGCGCTCTTCGAGGCCGAGGGGTTTCGGATTGTGACAGTGGCTGATGCCGCGCCGGAGCTTTTGGCGCCGGTCGGCACGTTGGGGCGGCATAGTCCGGCGGAGCATCATGAGGCGGACATTGCCCTTGGGCTGTCCTTTCTGGATGCCGTGTCGCCGTTCGACATGGGGCAGGCTGTCGTGGTGGTGGATGGACGCGTGGTCGCGATGGAGGGCGCTGAGGGGACCGATGCGATGCTGGCACGGTGCAAGGATATGCGCGGCAGCCGCCGGGTGCGCGCGGCGACTGGGCGGGGCGTGTTGGTGAAACGGGCCAAGCGGGGGCAGGACATGCGCGCTGATGTGCCCGTCGTTGGCGCCGATACGGTGGCGAACACTGTCAGCGCAGGGCTTGGCGGTGTGGTGGTCGGAGCAGGCGAAACGATCTTGGCGGGGCGCGCTGCGACGATTGCCGCTGCCGACAAAGCCGGTGTGTTCGTGGTGGGGCGCTAAACGGTGCGCATCGCCATTATCGCGGGCGAAGAGTCAGGGGACGGGCTCGGCGCGGCGTTGATGACTGCGATGTCCGCGGCGAAGCCGGTGGAGTGGTTCGGCATCGGTGGCGACGCTATGGCGGCGGCGGGCCTGCGGTCGATTTTCGCGCAGGACGAGATCGCCGTGATGGGGCTCGATGCGATCATTCGCCGGCTGCCACAGCTCCTGCGGCGCATTGCGCAAGCGGCACGCGAAGTGGTGGCGTTTGCGCCCGATGCGCTGATTATCATTGATGCGCCGGAGTTTACGCACCGGGTGGCAAAACGCGTGCGTAAAGCGCTGCCGCACGTGCCGATCATCAACTATGTGAGCCCGACAGTTTGGGCCTGGCGGCCTGGCCGGGCGCGGGCCATGCGGCCGTACGTTGACCATGTATTGTGCCTATTTCCGTTCGAGCCTGAGGCGCATCGGAGGCTGGGCGGTCCGCCGGCACGCTATGTGGGCCATCCGCTGTTTGAGCGGGAGCGGCGACCGGATCTGCCGGCCAGCGGAAACCTCCTCGTCTTGCCGGGTAGCCGGCGCGGCGAAATCAGCCGGCTTTTGCCGGTCTTTGGGGAGACGCTTCGAAAGCTTGAGTATGCTGGTCCTGTGGATCTTCTCGCGGTGCCTCGGCTTCGTGGGGAGATCGAGGCTGCCGCAGCGGGGTGGGAGCGGCCGGTGAACATACTGTCGGGTGATGGCGCCAAAGACGTAGCGTTTGGCCGGGCCTTCGCGGCGCTGGCGGCGTCGGGAACGGTCACGTTTGAGCTTGCGGCGCGCCGGATCCCGATGGCGGTCGCCTACAAGCTCGATTTCACCTACCGCCAAGTGAAGCGGCTGCATCCGATTTTTCCCATCGTGACCGCCAAGTCGATGGTGCTGGCGAACATCATCATTGGCCGCAATCTGATTCCGGAGTTTTTGGAAGAGGCGGCCAACGCTGGTGATCTGGCGGCGGCGATGACGCCCCTGTTGCAGGCCGGTAGCGCCGAGCGTGCCGTTCAGGCGGAGGCGTTTGAGGAGGTGGCTGCGGCGATGGCTGTGGCGCGCTCACCGGGGGAGCAGGCGGCCGAGGTCGTCATGCAGGTTCTGCGCGGTTAGTAACGCATCCGCGCCGGGACTTGCCAGGCGCGTACCGGGCCGTTGGGCCGTGCCCAGCGAACCGACCATCCGTCGTCTGGGGTGAAGTTGAGCGCGGCGGCTCCCATGCGAGAGAGGTCCTCGCGGGTGACGCCTGCCTTGTATGCGCAAGATTGGCGGATGCGGGCGCTTATGACGAGGCTAGCCAGGGTGCAGTCGATGGCCAGCGCGCGAGGTGATGTGGGGATAGCAACCGCGCCGGCGATGCTGGGGAGTGTGCAGCCCAGTGGGTCGCAGAGCGCTGGGGGGACCTGGGAGTCGTCGCCGTTGGCTTTACGCCACATGTCGGCCACGAAGCCTGTGTCGCGGCCGACGAAGGCGAGTGCACCGGATGCATTGCGCGATGCGATGGCGGAGCCGTCGGGGGAGACATAGACATCCGGACGAGGGCCGTAGGGCAGGAGTGCGAGGCCCACGACGATGGGCAGGACGCCCGCGATACGCCATGGACCGGTGAACAGCGCGGCCCACAACAGTCCGCCCATGGCAAGCACTGGCGCGATGACTGGGACTGCGCCGATGACACCGCCATCGCCGGTTTGGGCCGCCACCGCGTGGGCTACCGATAGGATCGCCCGGATGGAGTAGTCCATCGCGGCCAGGGGGAGGTGTTCAAGGCCGAACGGCATGGCGATCATGGCAATGACCCCAAGGGGCATCGTGATCAGCGAAAAGATCGGCATGGCCATCAGGTTGGCGATTAGGCCGAGTGGCGCGATCCGGTGGAAGTGGTAGGCGCCGACGGGAAGCGTCGCGAGCCCGGCGATGAGGGACGTGGCGGCAAGCCCAGTCATGAAGACGAGCACCGGCCGCAACCACATGCTCGGGATCGCGCCGGCGCGGCGGGCGGACCACCACTCATAGGCACCGACCAACGCAATGACAGCGGCAAAGGACATCTGGAAGCCTGGTTCGGTGACGCTGATGGGATCGAGCGCCATCACCACGACCGCCGCCACGGCGACGGTGCGCATGGTGAGCGCTGGCCGTTCGCTCAACACGGCGATCAGTGCCACCGACAGCATCACGAACGCGCGCACGGTGGCGACAGAGCCGCCGGAGACCGCGAGGTAGAGAATGGCTGAGGCAAGACCGGTCAGGGCTGCCAGTTTCTTGATGGGATAGCGCAGCGCGATGGCGGGGATGAGGGCAAGGCCGGTGCGTACGGCGGCGAAGACGCCGCCCGCCACCAGAGCCATGTGGAGACCTGAGATTGCGAGGATGTGGCCAAGGCCTGCAACGCGCAGCGCCTCGGTGTCGGCTGATGCGAGACCTCCGCGCTCGCCGACCAAGACGGCCGCAGCGAAGCCGGCTGCGCTTGGCTCCATCGCGGCTGACAATCGCGCAGTGATCGCGCTGCGCACCGCGCCGATTTGCGCCAAGAGCGACCAGCGAGGTGGTGGTTCAAGGCGTTCTGGTGCGCCGTAGGCGAATCCTGTGGCGCCGATCCTGTCGAAGTAGAGCCGCCGCCCTGGATCGTAGCCGCCCGGCATAGCAGGGCCGGTGAGCGGAAAGAGGCGGGCTGTGACGCTGATGCGCTCGCCGACGGCGAACGGTCCGCCATTGCGCACCGAGAGGCGCACCTGGTGGGGCCACGGCTTGGCCAAATCCTCGGCGCCCTCGATCCGCAACACGAGCTGCGTGCGGCCATCCTCCCTCGTGCGGACGCTGGTGACTGTGCCCTCCAGCGTGTCGGTGGCGCTGTAGCGCATCACGTCGGTCCCGAACCAAGCGCTTTGTGCCGACAACGCGGCGGCGCCGGTGAGGAATGCCGCAAGGGCCAAGAACCACGGCGCGAGAGCGGCGGCCCGGCTGCGGCCCGTGATGATGCGCGCAACCCACGCGACGGCTGCGGCCGCGACGACGGCGGGCGCGGGCGGGTCGAACGGGGCAGCGACGGCTGCGAAGATACCCACCACACCGATCACGGGGAGCCACAGACCGAACCGGCTAAAGGCGGTGTCGTGGTCGATTGATGAGCGCAGCCAGTCCACGACGTCTGCCGTTGGCCTTTGTCGGGGCAGCGCTAGAACCATGGGCAGCGTCCGAGCCTTGTGCCACAGCAGCGCGAGTGCGGCGTTTGCGGCGGGATGATCCTGCCGTTGTCGGGAATCATCGTAACGTGACGGTCATGGAAATAAAACCCAAGGTGGTGACGCGGTTTGCGCCGTCTCCCACTGGCTTTCTGCACATTGGCGGGGCGCGCACGGCGCTCTTCAACTGGCTCTACGCGCGGCACCATGGCGGCGTGATGCGCCTTAGGATTGAAGACACCGACCGCGCGCGCTCCACGACGGACGCCATCGACGCCATTTTGAACGGCCTGTCGTGGCTCGGTGTGCCTGGCGACGATGAGATTGTGTATCAGTCCGCCCGCGCGGATCGGCATAGGGAGGTGGCCGAACAGCTTCTCACCGATGGCAAAGCGTACCGGTGCTATGCGACGCCTGAGGAGCTCGACGATATGCGAGAGCGGGCGAGGGCAGAGGGCCGCCCGCCGCGCTACGACGGGCGCTGGCGGGACAGGGATCCTGGCGATGCGCCTGCGGGTGCTCCCTTTGCTGTGCGGCTGAAAGCGCCGACCGAGGGTGAGACTGTCATTGATGATGCGGTTCAGGGCCGGGTGACGTTCGCCAACAAGGACCTTGATGACCTGATCATCCTGCGCTCTGACCGAAGCCCGACGTACATGCTGGCCGTGGTGGTCGATGACCACGATATGGGCGTGACGCAGATTATCCGCGGCGACGATCACCTCACCAACGCCGCACGCCAGTCGATGATTTTTGACGCGCTCGGGTGGGACGTGCCGGGGATGGCGCACATTCCGCTGATCCACGGGCCGGACGGTGCGAAGCTGTCGAAGCGGCACGGCGCGCTTGGCGTCGATGCGTATCGAGACATGGGGTACCTCCCATCGGCGCTTCGCAACTATCTCGTCCGGCTTGGCTGGTCCCATGGCGACGATGAGTTCTTTACGACCGATGAGATGGTTGAGCTGTTCTCACTGGAGGCGGTGGGGAAGTCGCCGTCGCGGTTTGATTTCCAGAAGCTGGAGAACATGAATGGCCACTACATCCGCGGTGAAGCGCCTGACGCGCTGATGACCGCGATGGAGGCGATTGCGCCGAGCGAACCCGACGGGGAGGCCGCTGTGGCGGCACTGTCGGGGCCGATGCGGGCGAATGTGGCAGCGCTGATGCCGGCGATGGCGGAGCGAGCGAAGACGGTTCGCGAGCTAATCGATGCGGCGCGCTTTTTGTGGGCAGCGCGGCCGCTAAGCCTGGATGACAAGGCGGCGAAGCTGATCGACGAGGATGCCAAGGCGCACCTCAAAGGCGTCGGAGAGGCGCTGGCCGCCGTGGACGACTGGTCCATCGAGCCGGTGGAGGCTGCGGTACGCGAGTACACGAAATCGGCGGGGGCCAAGCTTGGCAAGGTCGCTCAGCCGCTGCGGGCGGCGCTCACGGGGCGGACAACTTCGCCGCCGATTTTCGACGTGATCGCGGGATTACCGAAAGAGGAAGCGTTAGGCCGGATTGCCGACCAGGCTGCGTGAGGGAAGCCGCGCTGCGATGCGCGGTGCGGCCAGGATAAACACGACGGACGCCACAACGCAGTAGGCCATGAGCGCCGGCGCCTGGTTTGGGAAATCGATGCCGGCGTCGATAACAATGCCGGTGATCCCAGGACCGACAGCGGTGGCGATCACCATGGCGGCTGACGAGGCGCTTTTGACGCTGCCGAGCCAGCGCGTGCCGTAGAGTGTTGGCCAGAGCGTTCCCATGATGGTGATGACAAAGCCTTGGCTGACGCCGATGCAGGCGAGCATCGCGAACCAGACCCAGACGCCACCGGGCGTTGCGAGCGCGGCCATCGCGAAGATCATCGGGACGAGCAGGAACGGCAGGAGTTTGGGCAGGCCTAGCCGGTCAACAGCCACGCCAGTCGCGAGTGAGGTCGAGACTGTGATCGCCGCGTACATGGGGAAGGCGAGCGTCATGGTGGCGAAGTCGTAGCCGCGGACTTCAGCGACGTGCGCCTGGTGGAAGAAGGCGCAGGTTCCAATGAATGGGGGAGCCATGAGCCCAGGGAGCAGGAGCCAGAACGACCAGTGGCGCAGCACTTCGGCTTTCTTCCAGTGACGGCCGTCCATGCCGGCCGCCATTCCTGCACCGCCTTCGCCCTGGGGCGTGCGGTCTCGGCGCAGCAGGATGAGGAGCGTCGGGAGGATGATCAGCGCGAGGAAGGCTGCGATGACGAACCACGATCCGCGCCATCCGAACGCTGCCACCAGCAGGACGACGACGAACGGGAAGATTGCCTCTCCGACTGGAAAGCCGAGGGCTGCGGCGGCCACGGCTCGGCCGCGATTGGCGCGAAACCAGCGGGCCATGGCGGTCATGGCCATGAGCCCCATCATGCCCTGGCCGCAAAACCTCAGGCCGAAGATGGCGATCACCGTCACGATTGGGCCGGGCGACAGGCCCATGGTCAGCGCGGCAGCTGCGTAGAGTAGGAAGATGATGGTCGCCAGGCGGGCGAGGGGCAGCGTATCGGCGAACCGGCCGAACGCGATCAGACTTGCCGCGGAGGCAAGCGTCGCGAGGGTGTAGAGTGAGCCCCAGTCGCCGTTGGACAGATCGAAGTCGGCCCGCAGCTGGCCGGCATACTGCGCGATGAAGAAGGTTTGACCTGGGCCCGAGGCGAACATGAACAGGAACCCGGTGATTAACCACCAGCTGTTTCGCCGATAAAAGCCCATTCTGCCTCTCGTTTTTCGGAACACCGATAGGGCCCGCGCGAGCTTTGTCTCAGGTGAGCGGGCGGCCGGATCGATCCGTTACAGGTGTTTGCGTTTCACAGTTTCAGCCAGATTGCATCGAAATTCTGCGTCTGGCGGTGCAGATGTACTGGGCGTTCTGCGGCGCAGAGACACGTGACGGCGCTTGTGCGTGAGGGCCGCGCCCCTTGTCGGGCCATACGCATTCCGATACTGCGGTGGTGCGGCGCGGCACAATTTCAAGAGATGCCTAACAACCCGATTGTCAGCCGGAGGAGCTTGCCATGACCAACGAAAATCACGCCCAATTTAGTTTGGGTGCAGAGCAAGTCGGCTACGACATCATGCACGGCAGCGAAGGGCCGAGCGTGATTAACATTGCCTCGTTCTACAAAGACACGGGAATGTTCACCTATGACCCGGGGTTCACCTCCACCGCATCCTGCGAGTCAAAGATTACTTTTATTGACGGTGATGTTGGCACACTGCTGTACCGTGGTTTTCCGATCGAACAGCTTGCCGAGCATGGTGACTTTTTAGAGACATGTTATTTGCTGCTGTATGGCGAACTGCCGAGCTTTAAGCAGCGCCAGGATTTTACTAAGTCCGTCACCTACCACACTATGATTCACGAGCAGATGAACCGGTTTTATGCTGGCTTCCGTCGGGACGCTCACCCGATGGCGATTATGGTGGGCTGCGTGGGAGCGCTTTCCGCGTTTTACCACGATTCCACCGACATCCAGGATCCGCATCAACGGATGATTGCGTCGATCCGGATGATTGCGAAGATGCCAACGATTGCGGCGTGGGCTTATAAGTATTCGATTGGTCAGCCGTTCGTGTATCCGCGGAATGACCTTGATTATGCTGCGAACTTCCTGCGGATGTGCTTCTCCGTTCCGTGCGAAGAGTACCAGGTGAATCCTGTTCTCGCGCGAGCAATGGACCGGATTTTCATCCTGCACGCCGACCATGAGCAAAATGCATCGACGTCGACTGTGCGGCTAGCTGGCTCGTCGGGTGCGAACCCATTTGCCTGCATTGCGGCGGGGATTGCTTGCCTTTGGGGGCCGGCCCACGGCGGTGCCAATGAGGCGGCGCTCAACATGCTGGCCGAGATCGGCAGCGCGGATCGGATCCCTGAGTTCGTGGCGCGCGCAAAGGACAAGGACGATCCGTTCCGTCTGATGGGCTTTGGCCACCGCGTTTATAAAAACTACGCCCCGCGCGCGCGCATCATGCAGAAGACTTGCCATGAAGTGTTGGCTGAGCTTGGCATGAAGGACGACCCACTGCTAGAAGTGGCGATTGAACTCGAAAAAATCGCGTTGAGCGACGACTACTTCATTCAGAAGAAGCTGTATCCGAACATCGACTTTTATTCCGGGATTACGCTGCGGGCGCTGGGCTTCCCGACCGATATGTTCACGGTGCTGTTTGCCGTGGCGCGGACGGTGGGCTGGATCGCGCAGTGGAAAGAAATGGTTGAGGACCCCTCGCAGCGGATCGGTCGTCCGCGGCAGGTCTATACCGGCTCCAAAAAGCGTGATTACGTGCCGGTCGCTCAGCGCGGCTAAACAGTCCCTCAGTGCATCGGCGGCCCGGTTTTTTGGAGGGCCGCTAGACGGCGATCACGATGAGTTGGTCTGTTCCAGGCACTCTGGGCGCTCCACCTAGAGCACTGAATTCAAAGCGACTTCACAGCGTCTGCCACTACGTCTGTGTGGGTGTGGTGGACCATGTGCCCCGCGCCGTCGAGCAGATGCAGCGACGCGTTCGGCGCGATTTGGCTCAAGCGAAGCGAATGGCGGCGCGTGCTCAGGATGCGGTCCTTCGTGCCCGCGATGAGCTTTACGGGACAGGACAGGGCGGAGACGGCTGCAGGAAGGTCGCGAACGGTGTCGGCGATGCACTCAATATCGTCGAGCTGCGCTGCCACCTGCTTCGGGTGACTGACCGCCGCGAGCGGGTAGCCGTCGATAAAGTCTTGCGGGACAGGGTCTGGCCAAAATGATAGCCGCAGCATGATCGGCTTGACGAGCTTCGTCAGCGTTGGTCCGGCGCGGCGGACCAGGCTTCCGCGCGGTGTCGGCACCGCGCGAAACGCACGAAGCGCCGCAAAATCATGGAAATAAACCCCGGCGAGCAGGACGAGGCCTTCGACAAAGTCTGGGTGGCGGCGCGCCAGCTCCAGCGCGGGGAGCGTCCCATAGGAGTGACCGACGACCTTCGCGCTCGCAACGCCCAAGCTGCGTGCGGTGGCGGCAATCGCGTCGGCTTGCGCGGCAGGGGGGCAGGACGTGGCACGGGCCGGCGATGCGCCGCAGCCTGGCCTGTCCACAGCGATCAAGCGGTGATCTGGTGCGAGGGTTGGGCCAAGGCCTGCCAACTGTGCGTCGGCGGAGGTGGTGCCGATGCCATGGATGTGGATGACGGGCTCGCCGCCGCCTCGGTCGGTGAAGAATAATAGCCCCTCGTCACTCACGCACGCCTCCCAATATTAGTTCTGGAGGCACGGAGTGGCTCGGTGAAGCGCGGCGGCAAGACGGTGAAAAAGGCGGATCTGCCGCAGAAGGACTGCGCTCATTGCGGCAAGCCGTTCGCTTGGCGCAAAAAGTGGGAGCGGGTGTGGGATGAGGTTCGCTTTTGCTCTGACCGGTGCCGCGCTGAGGCAAAGCGCGGCGCCCGCGGGTAAATTGCTATCAACGCTCGCTAGGCCGCCTGCCTGTGTTTTGAGATGAGGCTTGCCGTCGCGATGGCGAGCCGGCGCGCGCCCTCACGCAGCTTGTCTTCGGTGTTGAGCGTAAAGTTGATCCGCACGCCGCCGCGGTCGGTCCCCTCAGGGTCGAACACCGAGGAGGGGCTGATGCAAACGCCGTGGGATAAGCCCTCTTTGAGGAGCGCGTTGGTGTCGAGCATCGGATCGCGGGCGCGGGCCCAAACGAACATGCCGCCAACCGGGCGCTCCCACTCGTAGAAGGGCGCCAGGTGCTCATCCATGGCCTCAAGCAGCGCGTCGCGGCGGGCGCGGTAGGTGGCGAGCACGTTGGGCAGGATTTTCTCAGGCAACCCCTGTTCGAACGCGCCGATCACCACCTGCTGGCTGAGCCCGCTGGAGCACATGTCCGATCCCTGCTTCGCGGTCTTGAGCGCGGCGATCAGCTCAGGCGCGGCAATGATCCAGCCGATGCGCAGGCCAGGCGCGACCTCTTTGGAGAAGGTGCCCATGTAGATGATGGGGCCATCGTAGGGACCCGGTTTTTGAGCAGCGGAGAGATCGAGGAGCCGGGGCAGGGGCTCGCCATCAAGGTACAGCGAGCCGTAGGGATCGTCCTCCACAAGCCATGTCCCTGTCGCGTGGGCGGCGTCCACGATGGCTTTGCGCTGCTCAAGGCTCACCAAACGGCCTGATGGGTTGGAGAAGTTCGGCACCGTGTAGGCGAACTGGGCGCCTGTGAAGGCCGCAGTCAGGTCGAGGTTGTCGTCTTCCAGCTTGATGGGTCGGTAAGACGGCAAGCGCGGTTTCCAGGCGTCGATGGCGCCCAGGTAGGCCGGCGATTGGCAGGTGATAGTTTGGCCGGCGTCCACGAGCACCTTGCCCACCAGATCGAGCGCCTGCATGCCGCCTGACGTGATGATAACGTTGTCCCGGGTGAGGTGCAGCGTGTCGGTGGTGAACCGTTTTGCGAGGAGGTCGCGCAGCGCGGGGAGGCCATCGATTGGCGGATAGTTGAGCGTCGCGTGCGGGTGCTCCTCGATCGCGCGGCCGGCGAGGGCGGACAGCTCCGCTGCCGGGTAGGTAGAGGGCTCAGGCAGGCCGCCGCCAAGGTTGATGAGGCCGGGGATTTGGCCGGCAGCCAGGAAGGTTGCCGTCACATCGTTGGTATCGCTCAGCCAACCGGCGAACTGCGGACGTTGCGCCATGATGCGTTCCCCTTGCCTTTCTGCTCGTGGTGCGACGTAGCGCGGAACTTACCGCGGCCCGTCAAGGCGGCCGCCGGTGATCGGGTCAGCGCCGCGCAAGATTCGCCCCTAGTGTATCATGGTTGCGGGGGGCTGCCGATTGTCAGCTCGCGCACGAGCTGCCGCGTTGCCGCACGCAGGAAGCGAGGTGGTGGAACCGGCGGCGCGGGAGGTTTGCCGCCGACGAGTTCGACTTCGCGCACGAGTTTTTCGCGCTGTTCGACCATGTCGGTGATCTCTGGGTCCGCCACTCGCGCGGCGAGTTCGACGGTGTGCATGCGGCGCGTGAGCTCGCGCAACTCCGCAGCGATGCGTTTGTCGAGCGAGCTGGCTTTGTCGGCCATCTCGGCGCTTGTGTCGGCGGCGGCTGCCAGCAGGGCGTCGGCGACGATTGTCTTGACTGGCACCCGGTCGAGCGCCTCGCGGCACGCCGCCATCAGCGCTCGTTGTTCGCCCTCTGCCAACGGGAGTTGGTTCAGGGGGGCGCGGAGCAGGTCAGCGGCGGTCTGGACGTGCGCTTCGGTGAGCTTTTGCACTGTCCGGGAATCATCAGTGAGGGCGCTGGCAGGGGTGGCGGCCATCCGCTCCTGTCGCGCGTCGACGAGGCGGTTTTCGGCGCGTTCGCGGGCGGAGGCCTCGAACGTTTCGGGCAGAGCGGCGCGGGCGTTGATGAGCGATGTGGCGCGCGCGTGGGCGAGGGCGGCGGCGTCTAGATCGGCCCGCGCCTGAATATCGAGGAGGCGGCGGGATAGCACGCTGTCGATCCGCAAAAGGTCCTGCTGAGCCGCGCGGTCGCGCTTCAGGCCGCCCCGGATCAGTGCTGCGCCAGCGAGCAGGCCTGGCACGGAGAGAAGCCAGTTGTTGGGGATCATGATCCCGTTCGTTGCGGAGATGCCAATGCACAGAAGCCCACCGACGATCCGCATGATTTCCGGCCAGCGGCTGCGTTTGGGTGGTTGGAAGCCGTCAGGCGGTGGGCGCGAGGGAAGCGTTAGCGTGAGCGAAGTGGGAGGGATGAGACCGGTCAGCTGATCGCGCGCTTTGTTCAGCGCGTCGGCGGCAGCCTTTGGGAGCGCCACATCGGTGACGGTCAGTTCGGGCGGGCGCCAGGGGAAGAGCGGTGCTGCGCCCTCGTTCTCGATCCGGCAGAGGGGGCAGGCGCCAGCATTCAGATCGTAGTCGTGCCGGACGGCGTCGAGGCAGGGGCGTTGCGCGTTCTCGGCATCGCTGAGCGCTTCGATCCAGTCGCGCGGGGATGGGCGCTGCTCGGGCGTTGGGCCGAAGGCGCGCTCGAAGAGGTCGGCAAGGGCGGCTGGAAGATCGGTGAGCGCCATCGCGCCGGGTGGGGGCGTGAGCGGTCCGGAGCGGGTTGCGCTGAAGGCGAAGGCGCCGGCGGCGATGGCCTCCGGGATCGTTAGGTGGCCGGTCTCTGAGACCCCTGAGAACGGGTGCCGGCCGAAAAAGAGGAGCTGAAAGACCACCACGGCGAGGCCGAACGCGTCGTGAGCGGGCGTGCGGTCGATCTCGCTGAGCGATGAGCCCTGCAGCTCCGGCGGCGTGTATTCCGGGACGCCGACCGTGCAGCGGTGGACCGCGTCGTCGGTGCGGACCTGGAAGCTGTCGGCATCGATGAGCGCGACGAGCCCGTCTTGCGAGATGAGGAAGCCGGAGTGGTTGACGTCGCCGATGACGTGGCCGGCGTCATGGACGGCCGCGACTGCCCGCGCAGCATTGGCGGCAACGCGCAGGAGAAAGCGGTAGTCGGCGTCCGGGAAAATCTCGCGGCGGGATCCGGGGGCGTAGAGGTCGTGGAGGGGGGCGGCGTCGGCAACGCGCGGCATGAGAAAGCCGCTGAAGGCGCCGGTGCCATCGGTGATGATGGCAGACGGCGCAGCAACGAGGCCGCCGGCCTCAAGCGGCGCTGCGATCATGACTGTGATTTTGGCCCGCCGCCCGGGAGCCCTATCGGTGTGATAGATCTTTGCGGCGAGGTTCGGCTGCTCTGCGAGCGCAAAGACTTCGCCCTCGCCGCCTTTGCCGAGACGGTCGCCAAGCCTGAGCGGAGCACCGTCGGCGAAGAAGCTGCGGTCAGCTCTCATCGCGTTTTGGCCGGCACCGCGAGGGCCAGCGTTTTATCGTCCTCGCTGCGCTCTGCAACGGCGGGTGCTGCAAGATAGTCGGCAAGGGCGCGCGACAGGAACTGGTTGCGCCCAAAGCCGCCGCTCGCTGCCCGCAGTGGTGCCGTCATTTTGTCGAAGAACGGCGCGTGGGGCGTTTGCTCTGGCTCGGCGAGAACGAGGCGCTCGATCCCGTCGGTGAAGGCGGCGATGGCGGTGGGTGGGCCGTCGTGGGTCGTGATGCGAAGGTCTGGGCCGGCCGCGTCAGTCAGGAAGTGCGTGGTGGAGGCGTGCATACCGCGCGCCGGCGGCGAGAGGGTGAGCCATTCGCCGGCTGTGCGCAGAACTACGGCGCCATCACCGACGTGGGCTGCGATGGCGGACGAGGGGGTCGCCGCGACGAGGAGGAGGGTGGTCGCTAGATCGCGCGGGGTCAGTCCGTGCTGGGTCGCGCTGTCATTAAGCGCTGTCTTGGCAGCGAACACGGCGTCCTCGAGCGCCTCGGCGTCGGGTTGGGTGCCATTCATGACCTGAACGGCAGTCCGAACCGCAAGGGCCGCACCCGCCCCGCCGCGGCTGGCACTGCCTGCGCCGTCGGCCAACGCTAGGAGCACACCATCGCCGTGATGGCGAATGGCGAGCGCGTCTTGCCGAGGCTCGCTGCGGGCCATGTGTTGCGGGCCGCGCTGGGTGGCGCCTGCGCTCACGAACGGCATTAGCCGGCTGTGGCCCAGCCGTCCGGAGCGGTGGGGTTTGCAAGAGGTACCGCGTCGTCGGTGCGTGAGCGGGACACCGCCGATAGCGAGTTGGACAGCCAGGCGAAGAGCTCGCGGAAGGCGAGGCCGCGGAGCATCAAAGGCGCGCGGACGGAAAGGTCGGTGAGGATCTCCATGTCGGCGCCATCGACGCCGACGGCGA
>CAKZYH010000420.1 GCA_937884725.1 uncultured Paracoccaceae bacterium | reverse complement strand
GCGGTGGATGGTTCGCTCTCGCGGCACGCCCCGTGCACGCCCATCTTGGGGTTTTCAGCCGGAGCGCTCTTCAGTGTCGTCAGCGTCCACGAAGCGTATGGTGAAGTCGCAGAGCCATCGCCTGAAGCGCATGCGCGGCGAGAGCCCGCTGCCGCCCGATGCAGGCGTGCATGATCCGCAGAACGTCCAGAAGAAAAACGCAGTCGTGGAGTGCGGCTGGGGCAGGCTGATTTTTGGCCGCACGTTTGAAACGGCGGAAGGTCTTGCCGAGACGCTGCGTGCCGAGAAAGTCGATCGGCGCGACATCGCGTTCTACGTGCAGGAGCCGCAGGTTGTTTTGGCGCAGGCGCCCCAGGAGCTTTTCCTCGATCCCTCGCACACCTACCGGCTAGATTTGGCCACTTACCGCCCGTCGAACCGGCGCCACAAACATTTCTTCATCCGCCGCCTCACCACGCAGGCGGACGCGGAGGCGGTGAACGTCATCTACGCCATGCACAACATGGTGCATGTACCGCCAGAGTTTTTCTGGTCCCAGCGGGACGATCGCGCGCTGACGACGCTTGTGGCAGAAGACAGCGAGACTGGCGAGATTCTGGGAACGGTGATGGGCGTCGATCATCGGCGCTCGTTTGGAGATTTGGAGGCGGGTTCGTCGCTGTGGTGCCTCGCAGTGTCGCCGCAGGCGCCGTATAGCGGGATCGGTGAAGCGTTGGTGCGGCGTCTGGCGGAAGTCTTCATGACCCGCGGCGCGGCGTACATGGACCTTTCGGTGCTCCACACCAACGAAAAGGCGATGGCGCTCTACGAGAAGCTTGGCTTTCGCCGGGTGCCCGTCTTTGCCGTGAAGCGGCGCAACACCATCAATGAGACGCTCTACACTGAGCCCGCCTCAGACGATGATCTTAATCCCTATGCGCGCATCATCGTCGACGAGGCCCGCCGCCGGGGCGTCCAGGTCGATGTGACCGATGCGGAGGGGGGCTTTTTCCGTCTGACGTACGGTGGGCGGTCGGTGGACTGCCGGGAATCGTTGTCCGATTTCACCTCTGCGGTCGCCATGTCCATTTGCGACGACAAGCGCGTCACCCGCCGCTTGGTGGAGGCGGCGGGCGTGAACGTCCCCGCTCTTTGCCCTGCCGATACGCCCGAGGCGCGTGCTGAGTTTCTGGGAGAGTGTGGGTCGGTGGTGGTGAAGCCGGCGCGGGGCGAGCAGGGGCGCGGCATTGCGGTGGGTGTCACCAATCAAGCGGACATGGAGCGCGCGGTGGAGAACGCGCGGCAGGTGTCGCCCGATGTGGTGGTGGAGGAGTGTTTTGAGGGCGAGGACCTCAGGATCATCGTGATCGACTACCGGGTGGTGGCGGCGGCACTGCGCCGGCCGGCCCGTGTGGTGGGGGATGGAAAATCGACGGTCACCCAGCTGATCGAGGCGCGCAGTAAGCGCCGCGCGGCCGCCACGCAGGGGGAAAGCACCATTCCCATGGATGGCGAAACGGAGCGCTGTGTGGCTGCTGCTGGCTACGTGATGGACGATGTTTTGGCCGAGGGCGTGGAGATTGCGGTGCGCAAAACGGCCAACCTGCACACCGGCGGGACCATCCACGATGTGACGGGAGAAACCCATCCCGCGCTGGTGGAGGCGGCGGTTGCTGCGGCGCGGGCCATCAATATTCCTGTGACTGGCATCGATTTGATGGTCAAAAGCCCGCGGCAGGCCAGTTATGTTTTTATTGAGGCGAACGAACGGCCCGGGCTCGCGAACCACGAACCGCAACCCACAGCCGAGCGCTTCATCGACTTGCTATTCCCGCTGACGATCCCGAAGATCGTCCGGCAAATGAAACAGAAGGCGAGCCCTTGAACGAGCCGGAATATCGCCTGGAGATTGATACCGTCTATCTGCGCGAGCAGCTGTCGGAGCTTTTGGCGATACCGAGCCCCACGGGGTACACCGACACGGTGGTCCGCTATGTGTGCGGCGAGCTTGAGCGCCTTGGCGTTTCCTATGAATTGACCCGTAGAGGCGCCATTCGAGCACGCCTGCCGGGCGTTCAACACACCGCGGCGCGCGGGTTTGTCTCCCACGTCGATACGCTGGGCGCGCAGGTGAAGGCGCTGCGGCCAAACGGTCGCCTGGAGCTGGTGCCCATCGGCACGTGGTCGGCGCGGTTTGCTGAGGGTGCGCGGACCACGATTTTCTCCGAGAAGGGCACCTATCGCGGCACGATTTTGCCGCTTCAGGCGTCGGGGCATACCTACGGCGACGACGTGGACGAGCAACCCATCGGCTGGCCGCACGTGGAGCTGCGGGTGGATGCGCGCAGCCGTAACCCAAGCGATCTTGCGCGCCTCGGGATCGATGTGGGCGACATTGTTGCGGTCGATCCGCAGCCGGAATTCATCGAGAACGGCTACATCGTCTCGCGGCATCTTGATAACAAAGCTGGCGTTGCGGTGATGCTCGCCGCCATCAAGGCGCTGAAGGCGTGCGATTTCACGGCGCCTGTCGACATTTTCTGGCTGTTCACCATCGCCGAGGAAGTGGGCAATGGGGCGTCGTCGATTCTGATGCCGGACATTGCCTCGCTCGTGGCTGTCGATAATGGCACTTCGGCGACGGGTCAAAACTCATCGGAATTTGGCGTGACGGTCTCGATGGCGGACCAGACGGGGCCGTTCGACTACCACCTAACGCGCAAGTTGGTGGAACTGTGCCAGCAGAACGACATCCGCTACCAGAAGGATGTTTTTCGCTATTACCGCTCTGACAGCGCCTCAGCGCTCGATGCGGGTGCCGATGTGCGGACAGCGCTGATCACGTTTGGGATCGATGCTAGCCACGGATATGAGCGCATTCACATGCACGCGCTGCGGTCGCTGGCGGAGCTGATCACCTGCTACGCGCTCAGTGATGTGGATATTCCGCGCGATAAGGCTGCGATGGCGGGGCTGAAGGGTTTTACCGAGCAGCCGTCCGATCCCGCGCGGCAGGAGGTGGCGCCTGAAGTGGAAGCTGGCGCTACTGCGCTGCGGGGAGTGTAATCTCAGCCGGCGCCTCTGCAGCGACATCCGGCGCTTCCGCTTCGCCCGCATCGACCCGCTTGCCGAATTGAAGCTCGGCGAGGCGGGCGTAAACGCCGTTGTTGGCTGAAAGCTCAGCATGCGTGCCGCGTTCGACGATTTCGCCGTGTTCCAAGACGATGATCTCGTCAGCTTCCACCACGGTGGCGAGCCTGTGCGCGATCACGAGCGTTGTGCGGCCCGCCATCAAGCGCTGAATGGCGTCCTGAATGTGCGCTTCGCTTTCGGCGTCGAGGCTCGAGGTTGCTTCATCTAGAAGCAGGATTGGGGCGTCTTTGAGGATCGCGCGGGCGATGGCGATGCGTTGGCGTTGGCCGCCCGAAAGCGTGATGCCCCGCTCGCCCACCACCGTCGCGAACCCGTCCGGCAAACTGTTGACGAAGGGTAGGCACCGGGCTGCTTCGGCGGCGGCATATACCTCCTCGTCAGTGGCATCGGGCCTGCCGAGGCGGATATTTTCCCGGATCGATGTGGCAAGGACCGTGATGTCCTGCGGGACCACGGCAAGGTTTGATCGAAGGTCCGCCAGCGTGAGGTCACGCACGTCGATGCCGGCCATCATGATGTTGCCGGATGCCACGTCGTAGCTGCGGTCAATCAGCTGAAAGAGTGTGGATTTACCCGATCCCGATGGTCCGACGATCGCGATCATCTTGCCGGTGGGGACGGTGAACGTGATGCTGCTCAGTACCTCAAGGGTGGGCTCGGCGGGGTAGGTGAACGAGACGTTGTTGAGCCGCAGCGTCCCGCGATTTTTGGCGGAAAGTGGCGTGGGGGTATCCGTTTCCACCACGTCCGGTTTCTCGGCGGCCAGTATGGCGAGCCGTTCGGCGGCACCTGCAGTCTGCGCCACTTCGCCCCAGACCGAGGAGAGTTCGCCGAGCGCGCCTGCCGCGATGACTGCGTAGAGGACGAACTGGCTGAGTGAGCCGGCGCTGAGCTCGCCCGAGATGACGTCCTGAGCGCCGAGCCAGAGCACGCCGACGATGGCGCTTGAGGTGAGGAAGATCACGATTGAGGTGAGCGTTGCGCGGGCGACGATGGCGTCGGCGAACAGCTCATAGGCCGACTTGGCGCCGTCACGATAGCGCGCTGCCGAGCGGTCCTCAGCGTTGAAGCTCTGCAGCGTGCGCACCGCTCCGATGGCTTCAGTGGCATAGGCGGAGATGTCGGCCAGCGTGTCTTGAGCCGAGCGGGAGCGTTTGCGCACCCGGCGCCCGAGGGCCACCAGCGGCAACACCAGAAGCGGGATGATCGCCATGGTCAGCGCCGACAATTGAACGCTGGTGATGATCATCATCGCGAGTGCGCCGATGAAAAGGACGAAATTCCTGAGCGCCATAGAGACGCTGGCGCCCACCGCCGATTTGATTTGGGTGGTGTCAGCGGTGAGGCGGGAGACGACTTCGCCAGACATGGTGCGGTCGAAAAAGGCAGGCGACAACGTCATGACGCGGGAAAACACGTCTGATCGGACGTCGGCGACCACCTTCTCGCCGAGCGTTGTAACGAAGTAGTAGCGCAGCGCTGAAGAGACCGCGAGTGCGAGGGCGACGAGCACGAGAACGCCAAAATATGCGTCTATAAAGGCCGAGTCGTCTGACCCAAACCCGTAATCGATCATCCGCCGCACGGCCATGGGGACCGCTAGTGTGGCCGCTGTTGCGCACAGCATCGCAATCAGCGCGGAGGCGAGGCGGCCTTTATAGCGCAGTGCGTAGGGCACCAGAAATCGCAGCGGAGCCAGCCGGACGCGTTCACGCTTCGGCGTGCTCGAACCGTCCGCCGACTGCGTCGTATCCCTCTTTGGGCGGCTAAATTTCATACGCCTTTGCAACCGCCGACGGCACAGGAAGTCAATCCGTTTTCACAAGACTTCTAATGTAGGAGGCTTGTGTGCAAGCGTCATTGGATATATCGCCGACGCGTTCCTATCCTATGTATGCGTTCAACGCGCGACGTCCGCGCGACAAAGAGGCTTTGGCGATGAAAAAGGACATCCATCCCGACTATCACCCGGTGACGGTGGTGATGACCGACGGATCGGAGTACGTGACGCGCTCCTGCGCCGGATCCGCCGGCGACAAAATCAACTTGGATATTGATCCGCGCACCCATCCGGCGTGGACCGGCGGCAACCAGACCCTGCTTGATCGCGGCGGCCGCATCTCCCGGTTTAAAAACAAGTTCAAGGGCATTCCCGGCTCTTAAGCCGCGACGGGCTCAGCGGAAAAACGAATCCGCTGCGGCCCGGCTCGCCCACTTCGCGTCGCGCTCTGTTTTCACGCGCTCGACCTCTTCCAGGAGTCGGGCGCGAAGCGCGTCAAGCTCGTCCACTGACAAGCGGCGGATGTCGTCACCCAGGGTGTATTCCTTTGGTGCTGGCTTCTCTTCGTCCATCCATGCTCTCCTGTAGTCTCGGCCGCGCGTCGGCGGTTTAGGAGGCACACCATGCAAATTCCCCAAAAGATGCAAGCCGTCACCGCGCCAAACCCTGGCGGACCGGAGGCTCTCGTTCTCGGTGAGCATGACGTGCCTCGGCCAGGCCCCCACGACGTGCTCATCAAAGTCGCTGCGGCGGGGGTGAACCGGCCTGACGTGATGCAGAGGGGTGGCAACTATCCGCCGCCGCCGGGCGCTGGCGATATTCTGGGGCTTGAGATTGCCGGTGAAGTGGTCGCGGTCGGCACCCGCGTGGGAAGCTGGCTCATTGGTGACCGGGTATGCGCGCTAGTGCCTGGCGGAGGCTATGCGCAATACGCCGTGGTCCATGAGACCAACGCCCTTCCCGTGCCCGGCCGGATCTCCATGGAAGAGGCTGCTGCTGTTCCGGAGACTTTTTTCACGGTTTGGAGCAACGTGTTCGACCGCGGTGGCCTTAGCGCTGGTGACTGGCTGATGGTACATGGCGGCTCGTCTGGGATCGGCACAACGGCCATCCAGCTGGGCAAAGTTTTTGGCGCCAAGGTGATGGTGACTGCCGGCAGTGCGGCGAAATGTGCCGCCTGCGAGGCGCTCGGCGCTGACCGGGCGATCAACTATCGCGAGGAGGACTTCGTTGCGGTGGCCAAAGAAGTGGCGCCCGAGGGCGTCAACGTCATCCTCGACATGATCGCGGGCGACTACGTGGAGAAGAACTACATCATTGCCGCCGAGGAGGGCCGGATCGTCCAAATCGCAACGCAGAAAGGCGGCAGCGAGGTGAACTTCTGGCGTTTGATGCGCAAGCGGCTGACGCACACCGGCTCGACCCTTCGCCAGCGCGACGTCGGCTTTAAAGCCGAGATCGCGTCGGCGCTTTATACACGCGTTTGGCCGCTGATCGCTGCTGGGACCGTTCGCCCGGTGATGGACACAACCTTCCCGCTTGCTGAGGCGGCCGCGGCACATGCGCGGATGGAAAGCAGTGAGCACATTGGCAAGATCGTCCTGACGATCTGAGGATGATGGCAAGATCGTCGTGACAATCTGAGCATGATGGAAGGATCGCCCTGACGATCTGAATTTGCGCCTCAGGCGGCGGACCTCTATATTTGCGGCGTTCCCGAATCACTGATGCGAAACGCGGGGGCGGCGTGAACAGCGCCCCGCCACGAGAGGTTTTTTGTCCATGAGCATTCCCGACACGCCCCTGATGCCGAAGGCGACAGCCGTCTGGCTGGTGGACAACACCGCCCTTTCCTTTGAGCAGATTGCGGCCTTCTGCCGGCTGCATCCGCTGGAAGTGGGTGCGATTGCCGACGGTGACGCGGCGCAGGGCATTAAAGGGGCGGACCCGATCCAAACCGGGCAACTCACCCGCGCCGAAATCGAGAAGGGGGAGGCAGACGCCACGTACCGGCTGAAGCTGTCGAAGCCAAAAACCATCGTGCCCGAGCTGAAGCGCAAGCCGCCGCGCTATACGCCGACGTCCAAGCGCCAGGATCGGCCGAACGCGATCCTCTGGCTGGTGCGCCAGCACCCTGAGCTGAAGGACCAAGCCATCATCCGACTGGTCGGAACGACCAAAACCACGATTAAGGCGATCCGCGACCGCACCCATTGGAACGCCGCCAACCTCCAACCGCTCGACCCGGTGACCCTCGGGCTGTGTAGCCAGATCGATCTCGACCGCGAGGTGGACGCTGCAGCGCGAGAAGTCGGCGTGGTCCATCAGGTGCCGATTCAACCACTCGATCAGCCGGACGCGCTGATGCCGGTGGAAGAAAGCCTGGAGCCAGAGATGGAACCGGATCGCGGCGGGCGGAGCGACAAGTTCGATCCGGACGCTGTGTTTGCGGGGCTTGAGGCTTGGAAGAAGGGGAAGGATCGTAAGCCTGAGGACGATCTTGACGAGAACTAGCGCTGCTCCGCGCGGGATCCGACGCGGCCTGAAGGCGAGGGGCGTTCCTCCCCTCGCGCTCCCCTCCATCTCGCCGATGGGCAGGGGTAAGATCGGAAGATCTTACCCCTCCGGAAGCTTTGGCCGGTTTATCGCACCATCAAGGGATCGCTCCGCTCCGTGCTCGCCATGCTCGTCAGCAAAGCTGACTGCGCGTGGCTCCGCGCGGCCCTTGACGGTGCGATAAACCTAAAACCTAGATTGCTTTTCGGATTTGGTTGGCGGTGAACGCGGCCTGGTAGGCCTGCTTCATGAGGCCGCTGCGGCGGCTCTGGACCATGTCGGTGATGGCGAGCGGGAGTTCGCTTTCAGGCTCGCCCGCGGCAAGGCCTGCCATGGCGCGGCCGAACACGGTGCCGGGTGCAATCCCCCGGCCGTTGTAGCCAATCGGGGTGTAGAGGTTTTCCGCCAGGCGGTGGATCCGCGGGATGTGGTCGGGCGTGAACGCGATCTGGCCGTGCCATGCGGTTTCAAACTTTGGTGTGCCGAGTTCTGGGAACCAGCGTGCGATGGTTTTGCGCGCCCACCGCGCAGATAGGCCGTTCATGCCGCCGATTACAGTGCCCATCGAGCCGACGATGAGCCGGCCCTCATTGTCGCGCCGGACCGAGGACATGATGGGGGCTGTGTCCCACACGCCCTCATAGCCCGGCAGGATGTGCGCGGCGCGGTCGCCGAGCGGTTCGGTGGCGAAGTTGAAATAATGGATGATCGTGAAGGTTTTGGAGAGGCCCGGCCATAGCGCGTCGGTGTACGCGTTGGTGCCAAGGACCACCATCCGCGCGTTGACGGGACCGGCGTCGGTTGTGAGGATCCAGCGGCCAGCCTCGCGAGTCAGCGCTGTGACACGCACACCGGTTGCGATGCTTGCGCCAGCGGCCCGGGCTGCGCGGGCTAAGCCCCGGACATAACCCATAGGATTGATCGTGCCCGCGCGGGCGTCGTGGAGGCCGCCATGGAACGCCTTCGTTCCGATCCGCTCCGACGCTTCGTCTCGGTCGAGCAAGCGGACCGGCGCGTTAAGGGACTTCCAGGCCTCGAACCTGCCTTTGAGGTCCGCCATCCCGGACGGGGCGTGCGCGGCGTGGATGGTGCCGTTGCGGCGCGCTTCGCAGCGGATCTGGTGTTTTTCGATGAGATCGAAGACGTAGGCCGGCGCTTCACCCAAAATGCCGACAAGGCGGGATGCGCGCTCGTCACCGAGCTCTTTGGCGATCTCCGGTGGGGGAAGCCAGAGGCCAGCGTTGAGAAGGCCCACATTGCGCCCCGAGCCGCCAAAGCCGATTTGGCGGGCTTCGATCACGTGGCAGTCGATGCCCCGCTCCGCTGCATGCAGCGCCGTGGACAGGCCGGTGAAACCGCCGCCGACGATGGCGAGATCGGTTGTGACCTCACCCGCTTCGGCATTGCGATAGTCGCTCTCCGCCGCTGACGCGTCCCAGAGCGAAAGTGGGTCTGTGGTGGGTGACGTGCTCGCCATGATCGGGAGCCTCGTTCACGTGCAATGCCGTGTCAACGCGAGGAAACCAGACTGTGTGGGTTGCTATTGTGCGCGCCGCGCAAATCTTCATCACAGGCCCCTGCGCAGTTTTGAGGAACTATCCATGCTCGACACCGCCCAAACCGCTGACCTTGGCAAAGCTGGGGGCATCAAGCCCCGCCACGGTGGCCAGATTCTGGTGGATCAGCTGGCGCTGAATGGCGTGGAGCGGGTGTTCTGCATCCCGGGCGAAAGTTTCTTGGCCGCGCTCGATGGGCTGTATGAAGCCAGCATCCAAACCGTTGTCTGCCGGCATGAGGGCGGCGCGGCGATGATGGCTGAGGCGGATGGGAAGCTGACCGGGCGCCCTGGCATAGCGTTCGTCACCCGCGGCCCTGGCGCGACTAACGCATCGTCTGGCGTCCACGTGGCATTTCAAGATTCCACGCCGATGATCCTGTTTGTGGGGCAGGTGGCGTCCGACCAGCGCGACCGCGAGGCGTTTCAGGAGGTGGACTATCGCGGCATGTTTGCGCCGCTCGCCAAGTGGGTGGCCGAGATCGACCGGACCGACCGTATCCCTGAGTATGTGAGCCGGGCCTTTCACGTGGCGATGAGCGGGCGGCCGGGGCCTGTGGTGCTGGCGCTGCCGGAGGACATGCTGTCGGGGATGGCCGAGGTTGTCGATGCGCCGCCAGCGAACCCAGTGCACAACGCGCCGAGCGCTGCTGAGGTCGATGCCATCATTGCCGAGCTTGAGGCGGCGGAACGCCCGCTTGTGATTGTCGGCGGGCCGGGGTGGTCCGGGCAGGCGTCGGCGGATTTAGCGAAGTTTGCTGAGGCCTTCGACGTGCCGGTCGGCACCTCGTTCCGCAGCCAGGATTATCTGGACAATCGCCACCCCAACAACGCTGGCGATGTGGGCATCGGCCTGAACCCCGCGCTCGCAGATCGGGTGCGTGACGCAGATCTTCTGTTTGTCATCGGTGCGCGGCTCGGCGAGATGACCACCAGCGGCTACACGCTGATCCAATCGCCAGGGCCCCGCCAGCGGCTCGTCCACACCCATCCCGACCCGTCCGAGATCGGTCACGTTTACGCCCCCGCGCTGGGGGTGGCCTGCCATTCAGGCGCTTTGGTGGCGGCGTTGGCGGAGCGGGTGCCGTCGGGGCCGCCCCGTTGGACTGCGCTCCGGGAGGCGGCTCATGCGGAGGCGAACGCCTGGCGTGCGCCGCAAGAGACGCCGGGTAATGTGAAGATGGAAGAGGTGATCGCTCACCTGAGCAAGGCGCTGCCTGAGACAGCGGTGGTGACCAACGGCGCTGGCAACTATGCGGCGTTCCTGCACCGCTATTTCACCTATAAGTCCGGCGCTGAGGTGTGGCGCACCCAGCTTGCACCGACGTCGGGCTCTATGGGCTACGGACTGCCGGCGTCTATCGCTGCCAAACTGCGCTTTCCGGAGCGGGCCGTGATTTGCATGGCGGGGGATGGCTGTTTCCAGATGGTGGCCGCCGAGTTCGGCACCGCTTGCCAGTACGGCGCCAACATTGTCGTCATCATCTCCAACAACGGCATGTACGGCACCATTCGCATGCACCAGGAGCGGACTTATCCGGGGCGTGCGTCGGGCACAGCGATGACGAATCCCGACTTCGCGGCGTGGGCGAAGAGCTATGGCGGCTATGGCGAAACTGTGGAGCGCACGGAGGATTTCGCAGGCGCCCTTGATCGCGCGCTGAACGCTGGCGTGCCGGCCATCCTTGATCTGAAGGTGTCGCCCTACGCGATCTCGCCGAAAATGCGGCTTACGACGCTTTAACCGGCGGGACGAACGCCATCACGGCCGGGAGTGGACCGTCGAACCGCTCCAAGTCCACCAGCGCCGACTGTGCGGCTGGGCCTTGGGCGAGGCGTGAGGTTCTGAGGTCGTGGGTCAGGACGTTGGGGTTGCCGTGCCGGTCGAGATGCTGCGGGTCCGACAGGTCTGGGTCGTAGGTGGCGCCGGTCCACAAGAACACCACACCTTGGCGTACGTTGTCGGTGACCACGGCACCGGCGAGGCATGCGCCGCGGGTGTTGAACACCTTGACGACGTCGCCGTCGCTAATCCCGCGCGCGGCTGCGTCTGCGGTGTTGATCAGGATCGGTTCGCGATCCTTGACCTTTGCGGCGCGGCTTGCAGCACCGTCGTCCTGCTGGCCGTGAAGGCGGGTGCCGGGTTGGCCGGAGATGAGGTGGAGCGGCGCGTCTGGCGTCGCGGTTCCAAGCCACTCGCGCGGAGCCATGAACGTCGCGTGCGGGGGGCAGTCGTCGTAGCCGAAGCTTGCGATCTGCTCTGAGTAGAGTTCGATCTTGCCCGACGGTGTGGTGAGGGGATGCGCTTCCGGGTCGGCCCGGAAATCGGCGAGGAAGGTGGCCTCGGGTGCGGGGTCGTTAAACTCCAGCACATCGCCCTCCATGAACGCGTCGAAGGCGGGAACACTGACCCCGTGTGCGCCGGCGCTGGATTCCAGATCGGACCACATTTCGCGCAGCCAATCGTCTTCGCTCATGCCGCGGCTAAACGTGTCGCCAAGGCCGAGCCGCTCCTCCAGCGCCGTGTAGATCGCGTATTCGGTAAGCATGCCTTCGGGCGGATCAACGAGGCGTGGCATCGGGATAAGGGCGTTGTCCTGGGTGCCGCCGGCGAAGTCGTTGCGTTCGGCTGGGGCGGCGCAGGGCAGCACGATGTCGGCGTGGCGCGCGATGCCGGTCCAGTGAATGTCGTTGACGATGACGGTTTCCGGCCGCTGGAAAGCGCGTCGCAGGCGGTTGAGGTCCTGATGGTGATGAAACGGGTTACCGCCGGCCCACCAGACCATGCGGGCGTCGGGGAAGCGGCGGGTCTCACCGTTGTACTCGTAGACTTCGCCCGGGCGCTCCAGCATCTCGGTGATCATCGCGACGGGGATGTAGTCGCTGACGGGGTTGGTGCCTTGCGGAAAGGCCGGCCATCGGAAGGGCCGGTCGACGGTGCCGATGCTGGAATCGGCGGCGTAGGCGAGGCCAAAACCTTCGCCAGGCATGCCGATCCGTCCGAGCATCGAGGCGAGCGCGACGCAGGCCCAAAGCGGTTGTTCGCCAAAGTCGGCGCGCTGGAGGCCCGCGGCCGTCGTGACGAAGGTGCGCTTGTGAGCCATCTGGCGCGCGAGCTTGCGCAGCCGGTCGGGATCAAGGCCCGATAGCTCCGCTGCCCACTCTACGGTTTTGGGGACGCCATCGGTGTCGCCCAGGAGGTACGCGGTGAGCTTGTCGAAACCAACCGTGTAGCGTTCCAGGAACGCGGGGTCGTGGAGGCCCTCGGTCAGCAGTGTGTGGCACAGCGAGAGCATGATCGCGGTGTCAGAGCCCGGGCGCGGGGCGAGCCACTCCGCGTTCAGCGCATCGTGAGCATCGGTGCGCAAGGGGCTGATGTTGATGAACTCAACGCCGGCATCGGCGCACTCTTGCAAGGCACCCGCGAGCCTATGCCGGCCGACGCCGCCGCCCGAGATCTGCGCGTTGCGCAGCGGTAGCCCGCCGAACATGACCAGAAGCTCGCCGTGTTTGGCGACGGTTTTGAGCCGCGTCGCGTTCTTCACCTGTGTGCGGAAGTTGCCGATCACGTAGGGCATGAGAATTAGGGCGGCGTTGTAGGAGTAGTTGCCCCAGGAGGAGACGTAGCCGCCGAATACGTTGAGGAAGCGCTTCAGCTGTCCCTGTGCGTGGTGAAAGCGGCCGGCACTCGCCCAGCCGTAGGAGCCGGCGTAGATGCCTTCATTGCCATACTGGCTTTTGACGCGCACGAGCTCGCGGGCGACGAGGTCGAGCGCTTCGTCCCAGCTGACCTCGATGAACGGCTCCGCGCCCCGTTCGCCGCCGCCGTTTGGGCCATGTTTGAGGAAGCTTTCCCGGACGGACGGTTTGGCGATGCGCCATGAGCCGCTGAGCGTGCCGGCGAGATTGCCGTTCAGAACGGCGGGCGCGGCATCGTTGGGGTGGGGCCGGACCGCCTTGATCTTGCCGTTCTCCACCTCAGCGATCCCGACGCCCCAATGGTTGGCGGTGAGACGATGGCGGGGGGTGTACATGGGGCTTGGCTCCGTGGCGCGGTGCGAAAGACCGTGCCATGGGTGAGCGCGCCTCGTTACCTGCGTGAGAAGGAGCCTGATATGCCTGTAATCGACCACATCGTCATTGCCTCTGCCGATCTTGACGATGGTGCCGCGGCTTTCGAGGCCTCCACCGGTTGCGCCTTGGGGCCGGGCGGCAAGCACGCGATGATGGGGACGTACAACCGCCTCTGCCAGTCCGGCAACGGTACGTATTGCGAGCTTGTCGCCGTCGATCCGGAGGCGGCTGCGCCCTCGCGCCCGCGCTGGTTCGGCCTCAGCGACCCTGATGTGTTGGCGAAGATCGCCGTGCGCCCGCGGGCGGTCGCCTTCATCGTGGGCGCTGAGGATCTTGACCGGACGATTGCGGCTTCTCCTGTTCCGCTGGGTCCGGCGCTTTCCATGAACCGTGGGGACCTCACCTGGCGTGTGACGGTGCCCGATGATGGGATGCCGGTGGAGGGTGGGCTTGTCCCTGGGTTCATCGATTGGGGCGGGAAGCCAAATCCGAGCGCTAAGCTGGTCGATGCGGGCATTGAGTTGCGCAAGATCGTGGCGTCTCATCCCAACCCTGCGGCGCTGCGGGACATCTATCGCGCGCTTGAGATCGACGGGCTGATCGAGATTGTCGAGGGCGAGGTTGGCCTGTCGTTCGTGCTGGGGACGCCGGGCGGTGAGGTTGTGTTCGACTGACCCGACGGTTTGGACTTGCGGTGGCGTTTGGGGCGGCCTTGGTGTTTGATCCGGCGCAACAGCGACCGCTGCCAGTTGAGCGCGGGTCGCTGAGCGAGAAGGGGCCACCATGAACAGCCAAGCCACCGCCCGCGTTGTCGCTGCGCTTCCAGAGGAAGCGCCCAGCACCCGTGAAGGACTGCTTGCCGTTGCAGCACTGCCAAAGGACGCGCTCAGCGAGGCGGTGTGGCGGACGGGGCTGTTGTCGGTGTTCGATACGTTTGCGGTGATGCGCGCTGGCTTTGGTGAGCCGGCCTCAAAGATTGCTCGCGATTTGGTGCTGGAGGAGGCTGGTGCTCCGGCCGCAACGCTGGCCGGTGAAGCGGTGCGCGTTCCGGCTCGCTCTGCCGCGCTTGCGAACGGCACCACGGCGCACGCGCTCGACTATGACGACACGCACTTTGGCCACATCGGGCACGTCTCGGTGGCTGTTTTGCCTGCTGCGCTTGCCATGGGAGAGGCCGTCGACGCGCCGGCCGAGGATGTCGTGGCGGGGTTTGTGCGCGGCGCTGAGGCTGCCTGCCGTGTCGGCAAGGCGCTCGGGCGGGCGCACTATGTGGCGGGTTTCCATCAGACCGCGACGTCGGGGGCGTTTGGGGCCACCGTCGCCGCTGGATCGATCGCCGGGCTGGATGGTGACGCGATGGATCGCGCGCTCAGCATCGTGGCGGGGCGCGCGTCGGGTCTTCGCTGCCAGTTCGGCACCATGTCGAAACCGCTGAATGCCGGGATCGCTGCGCAAAACGGTGTTGAGGCGGTGCTTTTGGCAAAGCGCGGATTTACGGCCGCGGATGATGGGTTTGGCGGAGCGCAAGGGTTTTGCGCGACGCACCATGGCGAAGACGATCACTCCGCGTGGGCCGAGCCGCCGCCGGGGCGCTTCTTGTTCACCGACAATCGCTACAAGCTGCACGCGTGCTGTCATGGGACACACGCTATGATCGAGGCGCTGACGTCGCTGGTCCCGGCGATTGCGGGGCGGTCGGTGGCATCCATCACCGTCGATACCAATCCGCGCTGGTTGTCGGTGTGCGATATCAAAGTGCCTCGGACCGGGCTGGAGGTGAAGTTCTCCTACGCGCACATCGCGGCGATGGTTCTGTCGGGCGTCTCCACGGCTGCTGATGAGACCTATACGGACGCGCTGGCGGCTGACCCGGCGCTGCGCGAACAGGCGGTGCGGCTGACCGCTGTCGGGCGGGAGCAGTTGGGCGACGGCGAGGCACGGTTGACTGTGACGTTGGCCGATGGGGGAACGCTGACGGCTGAGTACGACCTTGATGCCCCGGTGGACTTGGAGACGCTGGGCGCCGCGCTGCGCGGCAAGGCGGCGGCGCTGATCGGGGATGAGCGTGCCGAGGCGATTTGGCAGCGGCTCGATGATCTTGAGGCGTTGTCGGCGCGCAATCTTGCGCACAGCATCGCCGCATGAGCGCAGAGGAGTGGCTGGGCCGCAAGACCGTGTCTCACGACACCGTCAATCCGCGCCTGATCAAGAGCTTTTCGGCGACGTTGGATCCATACCTTGCACCGGATCACGACGTTCCGCTGGGGCTGTTTTGGTGCTTGTCGCCCGACATTGTGCCGGCTGCTGACCTTGGTCCTGATGGGCATCCAAGGCTCGGCGTGGTGCTTCCTGATCTGGGGTATGGCCGGCGCATGTGGGCGGGCGGGTCGGTAGAGTTTTTTGCGGCGCTTCAGCCGGACGATGCTGTCCAAAAGACTTCCACTATTGCCGACATCACTTATCGCGATGGACGGACCGGCAAACTCGGAATCCTGACGATGGCGCACAGCTATGCTGTGGCTGGCGAGACCCGGATCGGCGAGCGGCAAACCATCGTTTACCGCGCCGGATCGGGGACCGGGACTGGGCCGGTGCCCAGCGTTGCCAGCCCGTCGGAGGAGATGGCGGTGAACCTTGGGCCGACGGCGCTGTTCCGCTATTCGGCGCTCACCTTCAACGGCCACCGCATCCACTATGACGAGCCCTACGCCACCGGCGAAGAAGGGTATGCGGGGCTTGTCGTCCATGGACCGATCCAGGCGACGCTGCTCCTCAACGTGGCGGCGAAGGCGCTGGGGCGCACGCCTTCCAAGTTCTCGTACCGCGGTCACGCGCCCTTGTTTTGTGGCAAGGATTTTTCTGTCCGCTTCGGCGAGACCGACAAGGGGCTGGAGGGTTGCGTGGTGAATGAGGCTGGCGCGATGACCTTCAGCGCGACGTTTACGGCGTAGCGCAGCATCGCGATAACTGGAGACGAAGATGGCTGAGAGCCAGGCGGAACCCCGCTCACTTGCTGATTGCCGCGCGCTCGTTGCCCGGATTTTTGAAAGCCACAACACCGCGCCGCACAACGCGGCTTCCGTGGCGCGTGCTCTGGTGGCGGCGGAGGCCGACGGGCAGGGCGGGCATGGCCTATCGCGGGTCGCGAGCTACGCGGCGCAGGCTGCGGCGGGCAAGGTGGATGGCCATGCCGTTCCGACCGCCGAGAAAGACGGTGCGGTCCTGCGGGTCGATGCCGCTCACGGGTTCGCGTACCCCGCGGTGGATGTGGCTCTCGCGGCTTTGCCTGAGATGGTCGCCACATCGGGCCTTGCAGCGGCGGCAATTGGGCGGTCTCACCATTGCGGCGTGTTGGGGCACACGGTGGAAGTGCTTGCAGAGCAAGGGCTCGTTGCGGTGATGGTGTCGAACACGCCGGCGGCAATGGCGCCGTGGGGCGGCGCGCGGGCGATTTTCGGCACCAACCCGATCGCGTTTGCAGCGCCGGGTGGTGATGCGCCTGTGGTGATCGACTTGTCGCTCTCCAAAACGGCGCGCGGCAAGATCGTGCGCGCGGCGGCTGAGGGGCAGCCGATCCCGGAAGGCTGGGCGCTTGATGCTGAGGGGCGGGCGACCACGGACGCGAAGGCAGCGCTTGGCGGGACGATGGTTCCCATGGGGGATGCCAAAGGCGTCGCGCTTGCCCTGATGGTTGAGGTGCTATCCGCTGGCCTGACGGGGGCCAACTATGGCTTCCAGGCCTCGTCTTTCCTCAATGCAGAGGGTGGGCCGCCCAGCGTGGGACAGCTTTTGATCGCGATGGATCCAACCCGCACGGGGGGCAGCGCGGCCCATATCGGGACGCTGCTGGCGGCCATCGACGCGGAGGAGGGTGCGCGTCGGCCGGGCGCGCGGCGGCTTGTGGCAAGGGCGGCGGCTGCCCGCGAGGGCCTTGCCATTCCAGATGCTCTGATGAAGCTTCCGGGCGCGGCTTAGTCTGCTGATCTGGCCGCAGCGACTATTGCTTTACGGCCGCTGGGGCGCCGAAGTCAGTTATCGCGACATTGTCACGCTTTGTGATCGGCGATTTTAGTTCCCTTCCGCTCAGAGATGGACTTAAGCTTCACTCGCCGAGGCGGCGGGCGAAGGGTATTGGCAATGGCCGACAACGAGGTGGTGGGCAAGTGCTCCAAGGCCGCGGGCGGCTGGGGTGCGCTGAAGAGCGTCGGCCGCCAGCTGATGGGCAGTGGGGCGCCGCTAGCTGGTGCCCGCACCATGCTCAAAGCCAACCAGCCGGATGGGTTTGACTGTCCTGGCTGCGCCTGGGGCGACCCAGAGCATGGCTCATCGTTTGAGTTTTGCGAAAACGGCGTGAAAGCTGTGGCTTGGGAGGCGACCACCGCCCGCGCCAAGCCTGAGTTTTTTGCCGCCCACACCGTGAGCGAGCTGCGCGGCTGGAGCGATTTTGAGCTGGAGCACGAGGGCCGGCTCACGCACCCGCTGCGCTACGATAGCGCCTCCGATCGCTACAGCCCGGTGACTTGGGACGAAGCGTTTGGCGAGATCGCCGACGCGCTGAACGCGCTCGATACGCCCTATCAGGCTGAATTCTATACGTCTGGAAGGGCGAGCAACGAGGCCGCCTTCCTCTACCAAATGTTTGTTCGCCTGTTTGGCACGAACAACTTTCCCGACTGCTCCAACATGTGCCACGAGGCGAGCGGGATTGCGCTCACCGAGGCGATTGGCATCGGCAAAGGCACGGTGCGCCTCGAAGACTTCGAGTTGGCGGACGCTATTTTCGTGGTCGGCCAAAACCCCGGCACCAACCACCCTCGTATGCTGACCGATCTTCGGGCAGCGGTGGGCCGGGGCGCCCGCGTTGTGGTGCTGAACACGCTGAAGGAGCGTGGACTACACCGTTTTGCCGATCCGCAGGACAAGCTGGAGATGCTTGCCGGCGGCAGCGCATCCACGTCGACCGACTATTTCACGCCGCTGCTTGGCGGGGACATGGCGGTGTTCCGCGGCATCGCGAAGGCCGTGTTTGCCGCCGAGGACGAGGCGGTGCGGGCCGGAAAGCCCGCGGTCCTCGACCATCAATTCATCGCGGCTCACTGCAGCGGCTTTGACGCTTATCGCGCGACGGTTGACGCCACCTCATGGGATGACATCGAAGATCAGTCGGGGCTCAGCCGACTCGAGATCGAAGACGCTGCGGCCATTTTTATCGCCGCCGACAACGTCATCACCACGTGGGCGATGGGGGTGACGCAGCACCGGCACTCTGTCGTCACTGTGCGCGAGATCACGAACGTGATGCTGCTGCGCGGCCAGGTGGGCCGGCCGGGAGCCGGGCTTTGTCCGGTGCGCGGCCATTCCAACGTTCAGGGCGACCGCACCGTTGGGATCAACGAGCGCGCGCCGGCATCGTTCATTGATGCGATGGAGCGGGAGCTTGGTGTGTCGTTGCCGCGCGCGGTGGGGCACAACACGCTGGGCGCCATTGGCGCGATCCTGGATGGGACGGCCCGCGCCTTTATCGGGCTTGGTGGCAATTTCGCGCGTGCTGTCCCGGATAGTGCGCTCATCGCTGAGGCGTTCGGGAAGCTTGACCTGACGGTGAACATCGCGACCAAGCTTAACCACAGCCACCTCTTGCCGGGCCGGTCAGCCTTTATCCTGCCCTGCCTTGGCCGGACGGAAATCGACAAGAATTCCAATGGCGTGACGCAGATTGTGACGGTGGAAGATTCCATGTCGATGGTGCACGGCTCCGGGGGGATCAACAGGCCCGCCAGTCCGGAGCTGCGCTCTGAAGTGCGCATCATTGCCGGGATTGCCAAAGCGACGCTGGGGTCGGGCGTGGTGGACTGGGACGCGCTTGCCGACAACAACGATAAGGTCCGCGATATGATCGCGCGGGTGCTGCCGATCTTCGGCGACTTCAATGCGAACGTTCGAAAGCCACGGGGTTTTCGCCTGCGCAACTCGGCGGCGCTGCGTCAGTGGGATACGGCTACGCGCAAAGCCAACTTTTCCGACGCTGCGCTGCCTGAGAACACAGTTTGGCAGCGCACTCGCGATAGCGATGACACGTTCGTCCTGCAGACCTTCCGCTCGCACGATCAGTACAACACGACCGTCTACGGCATGGACGACCGGTATCGCGGCGTGTTTGGCGCGCGGCAGGTGGTGTTTTTGCACCGGGACGACATTGCCGCGCTTGGCGCTGAGCCGCAGGACCTGGTGGACGTGCTCAGTGCGGCCGATGATGGGATCGAACGGATCGCGCGCGGGTTCCGCTTGGTGCCCTACGACATCCCGCGCGGCTGTGCGGCTGGCTACTATCCAGAGCTCAATGTTTTGGTGCCGCACACTGAGTTTGGCGACAAGAGCTTTACGCCGGCGTCAAAATCCATCGCCGTGCGGATACGGCCCCACGTTGATTGAGCCCGCCGCAAAAGCGCTTCAGATGATGCCGAGCTCGGCCGCTTTGATTTGGACCGCGAGGGGTTTTGAGTAGACCCGGCACTGCGCGAGGCTGCCGGCGATGAAGTAAAGGCCGGGCTGCGGTGTGCGGCAAAACATGTTGCGCAGCTCCAGCCCGCCTTGCTCGAACCCCCAAATGGCGCCGACACGCCCGGCGACGTCCGGCCCAAACAGCCGCTCAACCACATACTCCTGGGGCATGTAACCGGTGGATAGCACCACAAGGTCGGCGGGGATGGTGCGCCCATCGGTGAGCTTGGCGGCGCCGGGCTCAAACGCCTCAATCTCGTTATGCTGGATGAGGTCGATGCGGCCTTCGGCGATCATGTCCGACGCGCCGACGTTGAAATAGTAGCCGCCGCCGCGGGTGAGGTAGAGGAACTGCCAACCCGTGCCGTCGATCCCGGATGTTAGCCGGAAGCCTTTTGCGCGCAGGCCATCCAGAAGGTCTTTGTCGAGCGCTTCTGACTGGCGCGTGTAGGCGCGGTGCATCTCGCGCACGATCGGGAAGGGCGTCGCTTGCGCAATCAGATCGCAATCCTCGGTCGATAGTCCATCGCTGTAGATGATGTAGGGGAGCTGCGCGGAAGGCTCGATGTTGACCACCAGCGTCGGCGAGCGCTGCACCATCGTAACGTGGCCGCCGGCGGACGTGAGGTCCTGGGCGATATCGTGCGCGGAGTTGCCGGAGCCGAAGATGATCGCTGACTTGCCGGTCCAGTCGTCGCCGTCGGTGTATTGCGAGGAGTGGAGCACGGGGCCTTCAAAACCCTTCAGCGCTGGAATGTCTGGGATGTTGGGGATGCCTGATACGCCCGTAGCCATGACCACGTGGCGGGGGCGCATGGTGATGGTTTCGCCGCGGCGGTTGAGGGTTACCGTCCAGTGGCCGGCGGCTTCGTCGTAGGTGCCGCCGGTGAAATCGGTGTCAGTCCAGAAATTGAGTTCGAGCGCTTCGACGTAGGCTTCGAACCAATTGGCGAGCTTGTCCTTCGGGATGTAGAGAGGCCAGCTTTTGGGGAACGGCATCAGCGGCAGGTGGTTCACCTGCGTTTGGTTGTGCAGCGTGAGGGCGTGGTAGCGCAGGCGCCAGTTGTCGCCGATCCGGCTTTCGCGGTCGACGATGAGCGTATCGACCCCAAGCGCGGTCAGCCGCGCTGCGATGGCAAGGCCCTCCTTTCCGCCGCCCACCTCGATGACGGCCGGGTCGCGGTCGGTGTAGGCGAGGGCTTGGTCGCGCAGGTCCTTCCAGTTGGGGCCCCTGAAGTCGCGCGAATGGGACTTTGGAGCAGGGGGGCTCTCGGCGCTTTCGGCTTGGGGCTGATGCAGCGTGTCGAGCGCTGTCATGAGCGTCCAGCACCGCCAGGTGTCGTCGGCCCCGATCAGGCGGGCGACGCCTGTCCCGCTGCCGTGGGCGGTGGTGAAAGTGAAGAACAGCTCGATGCAGTTGCGGCCCGCCCGCTGCACCATCGCGGGCGCGGGATGGTCTTCGGCAAGGGCGATCTCGCGCAGCTGGCTGTCGGCAGCGACGATGGCGGCGGCGATGGCGGCGCGCTCGCCAACGGTGGCGATGTGCCATGATGCGCAAACGATATCGCGCCACCAGGCGTCAGTGACGAACAGCGAGGCAATGGCGTCTTCCCTGCCCGCTGCGATGGCCGACTGCAATTGACTGAGCCATTGAATGGCGGCCGCGTGCACCTGTGCGCTGTTCCGCTCCAGCATCGTTGCCTCCCCCACTATTGTTCCGGCGATCATAGCCGTGACCGAGCTGGCTGGCGACTGCGCTTCACGGCTGGTGCTTCAACATGGAGCCTCGACGGCGCGCGCTTTCTGCCAACCTAACGGCTCGTGCACGGGCTTGTGCAGGAGGATGAATTGGATGACGCGCTGGTTTCCCACTGCCATTGGCGTGTCGGCCGTGGTGGCTATCATCGTGGCGGCCGTCCAGCTCTTTGCGGTCCGTCAGATGGTGGTGACGGAGAACGTTTCGGTGGGGAGCACGCCCGCGACGGTATATCGGCCCGCTGACGGCCGCTTTGTCGATGACCCGGTGCCGGCGGTGGTGATCGCGCACGGGTTTGCCGGGTCGCGCACGCTGATGTCGCCCTTCGCCGTGGAGCTAGCGCGCAATGGGTATCTCGCCGTCACGTTCGATTTCGTCGGCCATGGCGAGCATCCCCTTCCCATGACCGGTGACGTGAACAGCGTCGATGGGCCGACGCAGGCGATGGTTGTCCAATTGCGCGAGCTCTCCGATTTCGCGTCTCGTCTCACCGGCGCCGATGAGTTGGCGGTGCTGGGGCACTCCATGGCATCCAATATTGTGGTGCGCTTCGCCTCTGAGGCCCCGGACGTGAGTGCGACTGTCGCTGTCTCGATGTTCTCGCCCGCTGTCACGGCGACGGCGCCGCGCAACCTGTTGGTGATCGTTGGCGATTGGGAGGGCATGCTGAAGGATGAGGCGCTGCGTGCAGTCGGCCTCGCGACCGCGCCCGACGCTGCCGAACCTGGCGAGACATACGGCGCGTTTGAGGACGGCACCGCGCGGCGCGCGTATTTTGCCGGCCAGTCGGAGCACATCGCTGTTTTGTTCGACACCGAGAGCCTGACCGAGGCGGTGGAATGGCTCGATCAAACCTTTGGTGTCGTTCGGGACGGTCCAGTCGTGGTGTCCTCTCGGCTGCCTTGGATTGGGCTTTTGATCCTTGGGGTTGTGGCTCTGGCGTATCCGCTTGCGCGCGCGTTGCCGGTTTTGGCGTCGCCGCGGATCGGTGCGGGGCTTGGCTGGCGGCGGCGGTGGCCGGTGGTGGTGGTGCCCGCGGTGTTGGTGCCGGTGTTGCTGCGATTCTTACCGACTGATTTCCTGCCGATCGTGGTGGGCGACTATCTCGCCGTGCACTTCCTGGCCTACGGGGTCGTGACCTACGCGATTGCGCTTTGGGCGTATCGACGGCAGCCGCGGGAGAGGCGCAGCGCAGCCGCGGGCATGCTGCCGCTGCTGTTGGTGACGCTTGCGGTTACGGCGTATGCGGCCGGCGTGTTCGGCTACGCCATTGAAGCGACCATCACGATTTACCATCCGGTTCCGGCGCGGTTTCCGCTGTTTGCCGTGATGCTGGCCGGCACACTCATCTACTTTCTGGCGAGCGAATGGGCGACGCGCGGCGAGGGGGCCGGCCGTGGCGCGGCGGCTGCGGAGAAGGCGGGCTTCGTGGTGTCGCTCGCCATTGCGGTGGCGCTCGACTTTGAGCGCCTGTTTTTCCTCATCATCATTGTGCCCGTGATCGCGCTGTTTTTCGTGATCTACGGGCTGTTCAGCCGGTGGAGCTTTCGCCGGACAGGGCATCCGGTCCCCGGCGCCGTTGCGACGGCCGTAGCGTTCGCGTGGGGGATCACCGTCACGTTCCCGATGCTGGCCGGCTAGCGCTGCGGTTCAGCCGTCAGAAACGAGGCGGTGCAGGCGATGACTTGGTCGAGGAGCGCCGGGTCGTGGATGGCGCCCAAGTCGTGGCCGGCGTCGAGATCGAGGATCTGGGTTTCGGCGGTGCGCCCCTCGGCCAAAGCGTTCGCCAGCGCTGCGCCGTTTTTCACGAGCGGGGCGCGCTGACCTGTCACGATGAGGATGGCGGCGTCGGTGGCCGCGGCATCCGCTCTTGGGTCCGCGTCGACGATGCCCTTAAAGAACCCTGGGCGCAGCCGAGTGTCGGCAACGATGTCACCCGCCGCGTCGCCTTGGGCGGCGTTGCGGATCGTGTCCTCACCAAAGATGATGCCGTAGGTCGCCATGGGATCCAAGACGGGGTTCCAGAGCGCGAGCCGCTCCCATGGGCCGCCGTTCGCCGCGGCGCGCATGGCGACAAGGCCGCCTTGGCTGTAGCCGAAGACGCCGAGGGGGGCTGACGAGGTCCCGGTCATCTCGGTCAGCCACTTAGTGGCGGCGATGGCATCGCGGGCCTGGGTGGAAAAGCGCGTGTCGGCCCAATCACCATCGCTTCGGCCCGATCCGATGAAGTCGATCCGCAGCGAGACAATGCCGCGCTCGGCAAAAACGCGGGCGGCGCGGGCAAACATGCCCTCTCCCTTCGCAACAGGGATTTCGTTGCGCGAGCCGGTGTAGCCGTGGAGCATGACGATCCGCGCGCGCGGTGGGCCGTCTGCCGGGCCTGCAAGCGTGCCTTCGATGCGCCCTGCCGGAGTGATGATGTCCACGACCCGCTCGTCGGCGACAGCGTAGCCCGGCCCGGTGGGGCCGCACCGCTCGAGCGCTTCAGGCGGCGTCGCGGACGCGGGGCTTATGAGCGCGGCGAGCAGGGCTGCGATAAGGGCGCTTTTCTTCACGATGGATGCCCCTTCTGTATGGTCCCCGCTGCCAGCCTAACTTTCGCGCGCCGTCCCGATCACCAGGTCGTCGCGGGTGAGCCTCATCCCGCATTCGTTGGCCGTGGCGAGAAGGCTGGTGAGGAGCGCTTCGGTGATGGGCAGGCCGTTGGCGAGCCGGTCGGCGCGGTTTTGCCGTTCCACGTCGCCTGGGATGCGCACCTTGTCG
>CAKZYH010000419.1 GCA_937884725.1 uncultured Paracoccaceae bacterium | reverse complement strand
CGTTCAGCGCGTCCAGGATCTCAAGGCCCACACTCGCCTGACCCTCAATGATGTGCGGGTGGTCGAACGGCGGTACCATCGTGGCGCCTTGCTCGGCCGCAAACGCCTGGGCCGCGGCGTAGGACTGGTCGAACGTATCGCCGGTCAGCCGGATCGTGACGTTGCCGCCGCCAAACGTTTTGGTCTTCTGGATCTTCTGGCTCGGCGTGGTGGTGGGCATAAACACAGTGCCCTCAACGCCGCGATTGGCGACCACGAATGCAAAGCCCTGTGCGTGATTGCCGGCCGAGGCACACACAAACCGCCGTGTATCGGGCGCTGTGTCGAGAGCGTTGCGGAAAAAGTTGTAGGCGCCGCGCAGCTTGTAGGAGCGGACCGGCGTGAGGTCTTCGCGCTTCAGAAAAATCTGCGCGCTATATCGCTCCGATAAAAAATTGTTCTTCTGCAGCGGTGTCGGGGCGAGCACAGCGCGAAGGGCGCCGGCCGCGTTACGCGCGCGGTCGACGAAACCGGTGTGGGGCAAAGCGTCCATGAGTAAGGCGCTTAGCCGGTGAGCGACCGCCCGCGCAATGGCGTCGGCGCCAAGTTTTGAAGGTTTAGATGGCTTTGATCTGTTCGGCTGACGTGCGACCGCGCTTGGGGTCCTTGAACAGCTCAAAGCTGACCCGCTGGCCTTCAGTGAGCGAGTTCATCCCCGCCCGCTCCACTGCCGAAATATGCACAAACACGTCCGCTCCGCCTTCGTCCGGTTGGATGAAGCCGTAGCCTTTCGTGCCGTTAAACCATTTTACTGTCCCAGTCGCCATCGCCGGCCTCCTGTCTCATCGCAGCGGGCGCCTGCCCAACCGTCGATCGTTTTGGCGCTCGCCATTATCGCACTGGTCAACGCGGACGCGCCAGAGCGGTTCACCCAGTGGTTGTGGAAAGGCCGTTGTCTCGTCATCGCATCGCCGCGGTTTGCCGGCGGCTGGAAATCCAGTGCTGCCTCAGCAGCCGTTTGCATGTTTGCCGTGGCGGTGCCTGCATCGCTCACCGTTCCGCCATGGGGCCAATGCACACCGCTGCACGCCCCTCTCCCGGTTGAAGAATACACGGAAAGTGCCAATCGCCAAGCGAAATCGATTAACAGTCTTAGGAATTCCTGCCGGTCGCCGTTTGCGCTTTGGCCGCTAAGTGGCGCAAGGGAGCGCGCGCTGTTCCCACCAGCCCGTGCAATCAAAGGGTTGGAGAATTTTGCATGGATTTGGGGATCAAGGGGCGACGGGCCATCGTGTGCGCCTCGTCCAAAGGGTTGGGCCGCGGCTCCGCTGAGGCACTCGCCGAGGCAGGCATCGACCTCACGCTCAACGCCCGCACCGCCGAAACGCTCGAGGCGACCGCCGACGACATCCGCACCCGTTACGGCGTGGTCGTGAAGACGGTGGCTGCCGACGTCACCACCGAAGAAGGCCGCGCTGCCATCCTGGAAGCCGAGCCCAAGCCCGACATCTTGATCAACAATGCCGGTGGGCCGCCGCCGGGGTTCTGGTCCGACTGGGGCGAGGCGGAGTGGGAAGGGGCGTTCCGCTCCAACATGCTCACCCCGATCCTGCTCACCACTGCAGTGCTGCCCGGCATGATAGAGCGCGGCTGGGGCCGCATCGTTGCGATCACATCAGGCTCGGTAAAGGCGCCGATCCCCCAGCTTGGCCTGTCGAACGGCGCGCGCGCCGGCCTCACCGGCTTTGTCGCCGGCACCGCGCGTCAGGTGGCGCAGCACGGCGTGATCATGAACAACATCTTGCCAGGCCAGCACGATACCGACCGCATCAAGGGTCTCATGGGTGCCACTGCCGACCGCGAGGGCATCACGGTCGAGGAAGCGCGCGCTGCAGCGCAAGCACGTTTGCCGCGGGGCCGGTTCGGCACCGCGTCCGAGTTCGGCAAGGTGTGTGCATTTTTGTGTTCCGAGCACGTGGGCTTCATGATCGGCCAAAACGTGCTCCTCGATGGCGGTGCATTTAACTCCACCATGGGCTAAACCGGCGGGCGCGCCATGCGCCGAACGGTTTGTGCGCTTGGCCTGCGGGCTGAGCGCATTCCTAACCGTCCAGCGGACTGGGGTCGCAACTTCTGTCCGTTTGGACCGCGCGGAACACTTTCAGGTGTCGCTCGCCCTTTCGCGGTGAATCAACCGGCGCTCACCGCGCGCCACTCGTGCTCCCCCACTCAAGGTTCAGCCCCAACGGACGAGCTGTCCGGCCGACGGGAGCTGCCTCATCGTGCGTGCAATGGACAACACAGCAGCTGCTGCCGATAGCGTCGTGCAAAAACGCCAAGCCACACTGTGATTTTGCCGATGACGTATGAAAAGCCGTGTTGGATGACATGTTTCAGAAAATTAATTATTACAGTTTATTGACGAATGAAAATTTGTCGCAGTAACGAGATCTCTGAAATCTGAGATCTATTTCCGGCTGCAACTAGGACGAAAAGTCTTCGTGGGACAATATGAGGAGAAGAAGAATGCAAAATCTTCTGCGTGCTGGCGTGATCGCCACTGCGACCCTGTTTGCCGGCGCAAACCTGGCGAATGCCGCAACCATCTATGAGGCCGCTGGCGCTACCGATGATCTGTCCACGCTCGCGACCGCGGTCGACGCAGCTGGCCTGGCCGACACGCTGAACGGCGAAGGCCCGTTAACCGTGTTCGCGCCCACCAACGCTGCCTTTGACGCGCTGCCCGACGGCGCGCTTGATGGCCTGCTCGCCGACACCGACGCCCTCGCCGGCGTCATCACCTACCACGCCGTCGCTGGCGAGATCATGGCCGCCGACCTCATCGGCTTGATCAACGAAAACGGCGGCGAAGTGTCGGTTGAGACAGTTGCCGGTGGAACGCTGACGGCCGCTCTGTCCGGCGACAGCGTCGTGCTCACCGACGCGCAGGGCAATGACATCACCGTCATCGCCACCGACGTCGATGCGTCCAACGGTGTGGTCCACGTCATCGACGGCGTTTTGCTCCCGTAGAGCAGGCTAACCGGGGCCCTGCGGCCCGACCTTGCAAATTTTGCAATAGATCATGCGCGCCCCCCGGCCTCTCCGGTGGGCGCGTTTTCATGTAGAGCGCAGTTGCCTGACGATGAGAAGCCCCACGCCAGCCGCGATGATTAGGAGGCAGGCAAGGCTCATCGGATCGGTCACAAAGACCGACGGGTCCCCCCGGGACAAAAGCAGTGCCCGGCGCAAGTACTCCTCAAGCGCGGGACCCAGAATAAAGCCGAGCACGAGTGGTGTCGGCTCCAGCTCGAGCCGCAGCAAAAGCCAGCCAAAAGCCCCAAACGCGAGCATCAGCCACACGTCGAACATCGACCCCTGAACCGAGTGCACACCGATCAGCGCGAGCACCACGATGACTGGCACCAGCTTTCGGAACGGGATGGTCAAAAGCGCCGCCCAAACCCCCGCCAAGGGCAGGTTGAGGATCACCAGCATGATGTTTCCCACCAGCATGCTCGCGATCAGCGCGGCAAAAAGGTCAGGGTTCGCTGGAATAAAGCCAGGGCCAGGCGCAATCCCGTGGATCATCAACGCCCCTGCCAGCACAGCAATTACAGGGTTGCCGGGAATGCCAAGCGTTAAAAGTGGCACGAGCGCGGATTGCGCCGACGCGTTATTGGCAGCCTCCGGCGCGCAGACGCCTTCCATCGCACCCTCTCCGAGCGGCGCCCCACGAGGGCGAAACGCCCGTTCGAGGCCGCGCGCCGCCAGCGCCGCAGTGACGGTGCTCACCCCGGGGATGACGCCTAAAACCGCCCCCACAACAGTGCCGCGAACGGTCGGTCCAGCCCCTGCGGCAAGGTCGGTGCGGGAGGGCCATGGCCACCCAACGGGCGCAATCCGCTCCGGCCGCCCGCCGGTCTCGAGCGACCTGATCAGCGCTGCAATCCCGAACAGCCCCATGATGAGCGGCACAAAGCCGATGCCATCACGAAGCTCGGTGAAGCCGAGCGTAAAGCGCGGCATGCCTCCACCGGAATCGGTTCCAATCAAACCGAGGCTCGCCCCAGCAAACATCAGCGCGACGGCAGGCAGCGGCCGCCCGGGCGCTATGATCGCTGCCGCAAACAGGCCAAGCGCAATGAGTCCGGCAAGCCCAGCCGGCGAAATCGTGAGCGACCACTGCGCCACCGGCACGGCCGCGAACCAGATAAAGACCGCCGTCGCCAGTCCCGCGAACAGCGACGACAGTGCCGCCATCGCAATCGCAGGCCCCGCTCGGCCCTGAAGCGCCAAACGATGCCCATCAATGGCCGTCACCACCCCTGACGTCTCCCCGGGAAGGTTGATCAGGATCGCAGTGGTCGAGGAGCCGTACTGCGCCCCATAGTAGATCGCAGCGAGCATGATGATCGCGCCCGCCGGATCCAGCGTGAACGTCAACGGCAACAAGAGCGCGATGGTGGCGGGCGGGCCAATCCCCGGCAAAACACCGATCAGCGTGCCCACCAACGCGCCCACGAAGGTGAGGGTGAGCGTTTCGGCGGTGAGCGCCTGAAACACAGTCGATAGGTCCATTAGTCCGAACCCCGGCACGCCATCATAAATGCGGGCTCCAAGGCCAAAGCGGGGTGGCTTCCGGCAACAGCAGCGCTGCAATGATCAAAGCGATTCCGCCCGCCACCACAGTGCTTGCGGCAAGCGCCAAAACTGTCCGCTCGCCAGCGCCCCAACTGGCCGACAGCCCCGCGAGCGCACACGTCAATACCAGTCCGGCGAGCGGCCGAAGGACGATGAAAAGGATCACCGCCCCCAACAGCGCCACAGCCGGTGTCAGCGGCAAACGCTGGGCGACAGCCTGTTCATCTTCGCCGTGCTGCCCGCGCACGAAAATCGTCCCCGCGAGCCACACCAGCGACAGGCCAATCACCCCAGCAGCGAAAATCCGGGCGAAGAGGCCAGGCCCAATCCGCGATCCGACAAACGCGGGCTCACCCATCGCAATGACCAAAAAGACCACACCAATCGTGCAAACGAAGAGCGGTGCGAGTAGAATTTTCATGCAATGTCCGTCACGCACCCGCCGATAACGCTAGTCTATCGATAGAAATACAAGTTCAAAATTCACAATGACAGCGGCGCACGTCCGTTTTTCATCATGGTACTCATAGGTTTGAATTGTTTCAATTATAATACCAAAATATAGATCGGCTCTGACCTCTTGATTGTCATCCGGACTGGGCAAAT
>CAKZYH010000418.1 GCA_937884725.1 uncultured Paracoccaceae bacterium | reverse complement strand
CGGCTGTGATCCACATGGAAGGCGCGGAGCCCATCGATGAGGACCTTGAGGCGCTCGATGTGTTTCACGCGGCCGGCCTTCGCTCGGTGGGACCGGTGTGGTCGCGGCACAACCGCTTTGGGCATGGCGTGCCGTTCCGCTTCCCCTCCCCGCCCGACACCGGCCCTGGGCTGACGGAGGCGGGGGTGCGGCTGGTGAAGCGCTGCGACGCGCTGCGCATCGCGATTGACCTGTCGCACATCACCGAGGCGGGCTTTTGGGACGTGGCGCGGCATTCGACCGGGCCGCTGATCGCGACGCACTCCAACGTCCACAAGCTTTCCCCGCATGCGCGGAACCTCACCGACCGGCAGCTTGATGCGATTGCTGAGCGAGACGGGATGGTCGGGCTAAACTTTGCGACAGCGTTTTTGCGCAAGGACGGCGCGATGCGGCCGCACGTGCCGATGGAACAGATCTTGCTCCACGTGGACCGGTTGCTGGAGCGGCTGGGTGAAAACCGAGTGGGGTTGGGGTCCGACTTTGACGGCGCGATGATCCCCGATGCGATCGGGAGCGCGGCGGGCTTGCCGGTCCTCATCTCGGCGATGTTAGATCACGGCTTCGGCGAATCGCTGGTGGCGAAAATTGCCCATGGCAATTGGCTGCGGGTGCTGCGCCAAACCTGGGGGGGCTGAAAGGCCCAAGAGGAGAACCCATGACGATCAAAACGGTCCTAAAAACTGCCGTCGCGGCAATAGCATTGGTGGCGGTGGCGCTGCCGGTCAGCCAAGCGGTTGCGCAAACGCCGGACAACATGCTGGTGATTGCAAACCGCATCGACGACATCACGACGCTGGATCCCGCGCAGTCCTTCGAGTTCGCGGGCTCTGACATTATCCGCAACGTCTATGGCGGGCTGGTCAACTTCGACCCCAGCAACCTCGCGGCCGGCTACCAGCCCGACATCGCCGAGAGCTGGGAGGTGTCCGAGGACGGGCGCACCATCACATTCAAGATCCGTGAGGGGCTGACGTTTACGTCCGGCAATCCTGTGCGGGCGGAAGACGCTGCGTTTTCGCTTCAGCGCGTGGTGAAGCTCAACAAGACGCCGTCGTTCATCCTCACCCAGTTCGGCTTCACGCCGGAGAATGTTGAGGAAATGATCACCTTCGATGCCGACGCCGGCACCGTGTCGATCACCACCGACAAGCAGTATGCGACGTCGTTTGTTCTGAACTGCCTGACAGCCACCGTTGGCTCCATCGTCGACAAAGAGACGGTGATGGCCAATGAGGTCGACGGCGATATGGGCAATCAGTGGATGCAGACCAATACGGCTGGTTCCTACGCCTATAAGGACGTGGTCTGGAAGCCGAATGAGAGCGTGACGATGGTCGCGAACCCTGACTTTGTGGGCGGTGAGCCGGCCATGAAGCGGGTGATTGTGCGCCACGTTGTGGAGAGCGCCACGCAGCGCCTGCTCCTGGAACGCGGCGACATCGACATTGCGCGCAACCTCAACCCTGAGGATGTGGCAGGTCTTTCGGGCAACGACGATGTGAAGGTGCTCGAAGAGCTGCGCGGGCGGATCATGTACATCGCGCTCAACCAGAAGCACCCCGAGCTGTCCAAGCCCGCTGTGCGCCAGGCGTTCAAGTTGCTGGTCGACTACGCCGGGATGGAGCAGAGCTTCCTGAAGGGGCAGTGGCGCACGCACCAGAACTTCCTGCCGGCCACGTATCTGGGTGCCTCCACGGAGAACCCGTTCTCGTTCAACATCGAACAGGCGAAGAACCTGTTGGAAGAGGCCGGCGTCACCGAACTTGAGGTGGAAGTGGGCGTTCGTGAAGCGCAGGAGCGCATTGAGATTGCCCAATCGTTCCAGAATGCCGCCTCGCAGGTGGGTATCAAGGTCAACATTACCGTTGCGACGGCCGCGCAGACCCTGACGCGCTACCGTGCACGTGAGCTTGATGTGTATCTGGGTGCGTGGGGGCCGGACTATCCCGATCCGCACACGAACGCTGCGACTTTCGCGTTCAACCCGGATAACTCCGACGAGGCTGGCGCGACCGGCATCCTGGCTTGGCGGAACTCTTGGGACATTCCTGAGCTAACCGCACTGACGGGAGCGGCTGTGGAAGAGACCGACACGGCAGAGCGCATCACGATGTATGAGGAGATCCAGGCAAAGTTCCGGGACACATCTCCGTTTGTGATCATGTTCCAGAAGATCGAGCAGAACGGTGCGCGGGCGAATGTTGAGGGCTTCTCCATGGGCGAGGCCATCACCGCGGCCGCTTACTGGAATGTGACGAAGTAGTTGGCGTCCATCGACGCATCCGGCCCGGAGAAATCCGGGTCCTCCCCGCCGGAGCCGCCCCTGCGCGGCCCCGGCGGTCGGCTGCGGCGCGCGGCGTCGGGCAGCTCTGCCCGCACGGGCCTGCGCTTCCTGGGCGCACTCGGCTCCATCCTGGTGACAATGCTGGGCCTGCTCTTCGTCACCTTCCTTATCGGGCGGGTGATGCCCATCGATCCGGTGATTGCGATTGTGGGCGAACGGGCCTCGCAGGAAACGTATCGCGAGACGTACGAGGCGCTAGGGCTCGATAAGCCGCTGCTTGTGCAGTTCGGCTACTATCTTTGGGACGTTTTGCATCTGGATTTTGGGCGCTCGCTGCTGACGGCGCGCCCCGTCGCGCAGGATATTGCGCGGGTGTTTCCCGCGACGCTCGAGCTTGCAACGCTGGGCACGCTGATTGGCGTGATCATCGGCGTGCCACTCGGCGTGATGGCGGCCGTTTATCGTGGATCGTGGCTTGATCAGATCGCGCGGGTGGTGGCGCTCGTTGGCTACTCGATGCCGATCTTTTGGCTCGGGCTGATGGGGCTTTTGATCTTTTACGGTATTTTGGGCTGGGTCGGCGGGCCGGGCCGGCTCGGGATTTTCTACATCGACGTTGTACCGCCGGTGACGGGGATGATCCTGGTCGACAGCGCGATTGCCGGCGATTGGGACGTGTTTCGCAATGCGGTGAGCCACATCATCCTGCCCGCGTCGCTGCTGGGGTATTATTCGCTCGCCTACATTTCGCGCATGACGCGTTCCTTCATGCTGGAGCAGCTGTCGGCGGAGTACATCACCACGGCGCGGGTGAAGGGAGTGCCGGAGTGGCTGGTGATTTGGCGGCACGCGTTCGCCAACATTCGCGTGCAGCTGATCACGGTGATCGCGCTGTCCTACGCGACGCTTTTGGAAGGCTCGGTGCTGACGGAGATCATCTTCTCATGGCCCGGGATCGGCTCGTACATCACGACGGCGCTGTTGTCGGCGGACATGAACGCGGTGCTGGGCGGCACGGTGGTGGTGGGGCTGGTGTTTGTGGGGCTAAACGTCTTTTCGGACCTGCTTTACCGGTATTTTGATCCGAGGGCGAAGTGAGGCAGCATCGCCAGGGATGAGATTCACTTGGGACGACAACAAGAGAAGGCAGAACCTCTGAAAGCATGGTCTCGATTTTGAAATTGTCTACGAACTCGATTGGAACCGTGCGCGACTTTACGACTTGCAGTTTCACGACGACGAGGAACGCGAAATCATTGTCATCCCAAATGAATTGAATCTGTTGACGGTCGTTATTTTGGACAGAGGAGACACCAAACGCGTGATCTCGCTTCGTGAAGCCAGCCCGCGGGAGCTGCGCTGGTACTTCGAAGAAACTGAATGGTGATGAACGATGGCAAAGGGAATGTGGTTGGAACATCCCGAAGGACAGGAGCAGGCGGAACAGCTCGCCATTGAACTTCGCGCCCTAGCCCAGGGACTGCCAGATGGGCCATCTAAGCGAACAGTCCGGGACGCGGCCGCGTTTCTGGGCGCCATCTCGGACCCCGATAATCCGCAATACCCCCCCAAGCGCAATCGAGGCTCCCGGCCGATCGCCGGAACCCAGAGACAAGACAGCCCAAGCAGCCCCGACGCCC
>CAKZYH010000417.1 GCA_937884725.1 uncultured Paracoccaceae bacterium | reverse complement strand
GACGGCCGCGACGCCTGCGACCACACCATGAAAATCTTCGATGGGTGGACGCGCTACGATGTGCGCCTGTCCTACGCCGGGACCGAGCGCGTGCAAACCAAGGGCTATTCCGGTCGCGCCGTCGTCTGCAACGCGCGCTGGGTCCCCATCGCGGGCCATCGTCGCAACAAAAAAGAAGTGCAGTATCTGGCCCGCAATAAGCGCCTGAAAATGTGGGTTATACCGCTCCCGGCAGAGCGCGTGGCCATCCCATACAAGGTCAGCATCGGCACGCCCAACGGCACCATCTTGATCGAGCCGAGCTCGATGCAAATTAGCGGCGCAGGGGTGTAGCGCCGCCGCGGCGCACACGTTCCGGCCACACGCGACGGATTGCGGCGCCACCGCCGCGGTCTGAAAGGGACCCCAGTGAGCGAACGACCGCCGCTCGATAGGAGCGACCGCGCCCGTACCGTGACAGCGGTCTTGGGTCCCACCAACACCGGCAAAACCCACCTCGCCATCGAGCGGATGGTCGCCCACCGCAGCGGCCTCATCGGCCTGCCGCTGCGCCTTCTGGCGCGCGAGGTCTACGGCCGCATCGTCGCCCGGCTCGGCGCCGACCTGGTCGCGCTGATCACGGGCGAAGAGAAAATCATCCCCCCGGGCGCACGCTATTTTGTGGCGACGGTGGAGGCGATGCCGCTCGACATGAACGTGGAGTTCGTCGCCATCGACGAGGTCCAGCTCGCCGCGGACCTTGAGCGAGGCCGCACCTTCACCGACCGCATCCTGCGCGTCCGCGGCGCCTTCGAAACGCTGTTTCTGGGCGCGCTGACGGCCCGCCCGCTCCTCGAACGCCTTTGCCCCGGCCTCAACGTCGTCACCCGGCCGCGCATGTCGGTGCTCACCTATCAGGGCGAGAAGAAGCTCACGCGCCTGCCCCCGCGCTCGGCCGTGGTCGCGTTCTCCGCCAACGAGGTCTACGGCATTGCAGAGCTGATCCGCCGCCAGCGCGGGGGTGCCGCCATCGTCATGGGCGCGCTCAGCCCACGCACCCGCAACGCGCAGGTGGAGCTTTTTCAGTCCGGCGACGTCGACTTTCTCATCGCCACCGACGCCATCGGCATGGGCCTGAACCTCGACGTCGACCACGTTGCGTTTGCATCCGCCCGCAAGTTCGATGGCTACCAGTTCCGCATGCTGAACGCCGGCGAGCTCGGCCAAATCGCCGGCCGCGCCGGCCGCCACACGCGCGATGGCACCTTCGGTGTCACCGGCCGCGTCGCACCCTTTGCCGACGAACTCGTCGAAGCGCTCGAAACCCACGCCTTCCCGCCGGTCAAAGTCTTCCAGTGGCGCAACGCAGACCTTGATTTCCGCTCCGTTCCAGCGCTCCGTGCCTCGCTCGATGAACCCGCCCGCGAGGACGGCCTCACCAAAGCGCCGCCCGCCGACGACCAGGTCGCGCTAGAACACGCCACCAAAACGCCCGAAGTGATGGACATGGCCGCCGACACGGACGCCGTGCGCCGCCTCTGGGAAGTCTGCCAGGTCCCGGACTACCGCAAGATCGCCCCCGCCAACCACGCGGATCTCCTCCTCACGCTCTACGGCTTCCTCATGCGCGATGGCGCCATCGCGGACGACTGGATCGCCCGGCAGGTCCGCTATGCCGACCGCACCGACGGCGACATCGATACCCTTTCCAACCGGATCGCACATATCCGAACTTGGACTTTTGTGGCGAACCGCAATGACTGGCTGGCAAGCCCTGAGGAATGGCGGCAAACCACGCGCGAAGTCGAAGATCGCTTGTCCGACGCATTGCACGAAAGGCTCATGCAGCGTTTTGTGGATCGGCGCACAAGCGTATTGATGAAGCGGCTGAGAGAGAACGCGATGCTGGAATCGGACGTCAATGAGAGCGGTGATGTGGTGGTTGAGGGCCAGCACGTCGGCACGCTGCACGGCTTCCGCTTCCAGGCCGACAAATCAGTTGGCGATCCGCGCGATCACAAAGCGCTCCAGTCCGCCGCCTCCAAGGCATTGTCCAAAGAGATGGAGCGGCGCGCCGACAAGGTCGCCGCCGCGGCGGACGCAGCGCTCGTCCTGGGGTCTGACGCCGGTCTGCGTTGGCAAGGCGCACTCATCGCCAAGCTGACCGCCACCGAGGACGTCCTGAAACCCTCCGTGGTGCTCCTCGCCGACGAAACCCTGTCCGCGCCGGGGCGGGAAAAGGTGCTCGCTCGGCTTAACCAGTGGGTGGCGGCCCACATCGTGCGCCTCCTCCAGCCGCTCTTTGCGCTGCGCGATGGCACCGAGCTCGACGCCGCAGCGCGCGGGATCGCTTACCGGATCGCCGAAGGCCTTGGCAGTGTCGATCGCGGCCAGGTGGCCGAGGAAGCCAAGGGGCTCGAGCAGACCGCGCGGGCGGGCCTGCGTCAGCTCGGCGTGCGTTTCGGCGCCTACCACATCTTTGTGCCTGCGCTTTTAAAGCCCGCGCCAAGCCAATTGATCGCGCTCCTATGGGCGCTCAAGGAAGCGGACCTGGAAACGCCGGGCCTTTCCGAAGTCCCGCAACTCTCCGCGTCCGGTCGCACATCGATCCCCGCCGAACCCGCCATCTCGCCCGAGCTCTACCGTGTCGTAGGCTTCCGCGTCTGCGGGCCTAGAGCCGTTCGGATCGATATTTTGGAGCGCTTGGCGGACCAAATCCGTCCCCTCGTCAGCTGGCGGCCGAGCCCTGAGGCTGGCGATCCCCCGCCAGGCGCCATCCCGCAAGGCGGCGGCTTCCTCGTCACCGTGGGGATGACCTCGCTTCTGGGGTGCTCCGGCGAGGATTTCGCCGCCGTCCTCACCTCGCTCGGTTACCGCGTCGACCGGCACGAGGCGAGCGAAGCTGAAAAGGCAGCCCTCCTCAGCGCCCAACACATGCGGGCCAAACCCAAAAAGGCCGACGCACCCAAGGCCGAAGCCGTCAGCGATGCCGCGCCGACGGTCCCTGAGACCACCGCATCGCCCGAAGCCGACCAACCGGCAGTGCAGGCGGAAGTGCCGCCGCAAGACGAGGCGGCCGCGACCAGCGAGGCCACACCCGTCAGCAACACGGAGACGGCCCCGTCCCCAGACGCGACCTTGCCGGAAGAGCCTTCGACCGAAGGCGCCGCGGCGCCTCCCGAGGCCTACGTGTCCGCTGTCACTGTGCAGAGCGACGACCCGGCGCCGACGCCCACGAATGAGCCGCCTGCCGCAGAGCGAACCCCGGCACCCGAGCCTGACATCGAAACCAGCGCGATGGCTGGCGTGGCGCCGGCGGCCGACGGCGACGCACCCGTTGCACCCACAGACGCGCTGTCGGCCGACGGCGACGCGCCAGTTCCGACCACGGACGCCCCGGCGCCCGATGCCGACAGCGGCGACGCCGAACAAGCCGCCGCCACGGTGGACGACGACAGCGAGGCCGGCCCCGTTCTCATCGAGGTGTGGCGCCCGCCCCGCTATCAACGCCCAGGTGCGCGCGGCGATCAGCGGCAAGGTCGGCGGCACGGTCGCGATGGCCAAGGCGCGGGCGACAAAGGCCAGAGGCGCGGGCAGCGCAGGCCCGCAGGCGGCGAAAAGGCCGCAGCGTCCGCCGGTGGCGCCCCGGCACGCGACGGCGGGGGAGGCAGCGGACAGGCAGAGACCCAAGGACGGCGTGGCAAGCAAAAGCGCGGCAAGCCGCAGGACAAGCCGCGGCAATCCAATCCGGGGTCGCGGGATCGAGCCGATAAGCCCGCCGATCCCGATTCGCCCTTTGCCAAGCTCGCCGCACTCAAGCAGCAAATGGAAGAGGGCCGCGATCGCTGATCCCATCTCCGCCGATGCCACCGGGCAGCGGCTAGACAAGTGGCTCTGTTATGCGCGTTTCGTAAAAACCCGAACGCTCGCGCAGGCGTTGGTGGAGGGCGGCAAGGTCCGCGTGAACAAGGAGAAGGTTCGCAACAGCGCAAGGGCGCTGCGAGAGGGCGATGTGCTGACCCTGCGCCTTTCCCGGGACGTGCGGGTTGTGCGCGTGATCGGCTTTGCGGAACGGCGGGTATCTCCGCCGCAAACTGCGCTTCTTTATGAGTCTTTAGCGCTCGAGAAGTGAGCCGTTTTTGCGCCGTGCCTCCTGTACCATGCCGCCTTGTATAGGAAGCGATGCGCAATTAGTTTCATTCTAGCCTTGGGAGGGCGGCTTGACTTACATCGTCGGCGAAGCGTGCATTAAGTGCAAGTTTACGGATTGCGTCGAGGTGTGCCCGGTCGACTGCTTCTATGAGGGTGAGACGATGCTCGTCATTCACCCTGACGAGTGCATCGATTGCGGAGTCTGTGAGCCTGAGTGTCCCATCGACGCTATCAAGCCCGACACTGAGCCTGGGCTTGAGAAAATGCTCGAATTGGCGACCGTCTACTCCCAGCAGTGGCCAAACCTTACGGTTAAGAAGGATCCTTACCCGGACGTTGATGAGTTTGATGGCGTTGCAAACAAGCTTGAAAACCACTTTTCGGCGGAGCCGGGTCCAGGCGACTGATTTTTCAATACCTTAAATGTGGGGCTGGCGCGTTTTCGTACGCTTCAAACCGCCGCTATAATGTGTTATGTTGTTTGTTGTCGTGATGAAGCATAGCGCCGTGGCCATAAACAGGCGGTGCTTCCCGGCAGTCATCGCCGGCCATGTTTCACGGCCTGTCAGTACTTAAACGAAGGGGCGAACGCTTCCTATTTCGCCCCATTGTCCACAACAAACGCTGCCCCTTGAGGGGGTGGTGAGGAGCGAGCATCCCATATGGCATCGGCAAAAAAGGGCGCTGCGAAATCGGCGTTCAAACCGCTGGAATTTGTCGTCTACCCAGCCCACGGCGTTGGCCAGGTCCAAACCATCGAAACAACCGAGTTTGCCGGCAGTGAGTTGGAACTCATCGTCGTCACCTTTCCGAAAGATAAGATGACCCTGCGAGTGCCGGTCGCCAAGGCCACCGCATCCGGGATGCGCAAGCTTGCGGCAAGCGACACCGTCGATCAGGCTCTGACAGTGTTGACCGGCCGCGCGCGCGTGAAGCGCACCATGTGGAGCCGCCGCGCCCAGGAGTACGAAGCGAAAATCAACTCCGGCGACCTCATTCAAATCGCCGAAGTGGTGCGCGATCTCCACCGCGGGGAAAGCCAGCCGGAGCAGTCCTATTCCGAGCGGCAGCTGTATGAGGCCGCGCTTGACCGGATGGTCCGCGAAATCGCTGCCATCAACGAATCCGATGACGCGTCGGCCACCGCGATCATCGAGGCACAGCTCGCCAAAGCGCCCAAGCGTGGCCTGCGCGGCGAGGACGAAGATCTCGACGAGGCGGATGCCGACGAGGAGCTGCAGGAAAAAGCAGCCTAACGGATCTCCATACGAGACAAACGATCAACGGCGGGGCTGGTCCCCGCCGTTTTTCTTTGCCCTCCTCGTCCTCGTGCGCGACAACGCGGCGAGGACGAAAGGACAAAACCAATGGACTTCTCAGCCATCAGCGCACAGCCCGTCGCAGCATTGGTCATCGGTGTGATCGTGTTGATTTTCCCGAAAATCCTGAACTACGCTGTGGCCGCCTATCTGATTTTCATCGGCGTTACAGGGCTTTGGCCCAACCTCCTCAGCGGCTAACGCAATGCGGGTGATTATCACCGCCGCCGGGGCGGGGATCGGCCGCGCGATCGCAGAGCGGCTGACACGCGACGGCGCGTCCCTGGCCATCACCGATGTGGACGCTGCAGCGCTCGCCGACACCCAATCAGCCCTCGGCGTGCCCGATGCGTTCGCGAAGGTCGTCGACGCTGCCGATGATGAGGCGACAGCCACCTTCATCGGCGAAGTCTGCACCGCGTGGGGCAGGCTCGACGGCTTGGTCAACAATGCGGGGATCGCCGGCCCCACCGCCGGCGTCGCCGACATGAGCCTGGCGGAGTGGGAACAGACCATCGCGGTCAATCTCACAGGCCAGTTCATCGCCACGCGCCATGCCGTGCCGCACCTTAAAGCGGGCGGTGGCGGCGCCATCGTCAACATCTCCTCCTCGGCCGGCCGGATGGGCCTTGCTTACCGCACACCCTACAGCGCCTCTAAATTTGGCGTCGTCGGATTTACCCACGCGCTCGCCAAGGAGCTCGGTCAGGACGGTATTCGCGTCAACGCGGTGCTGCCGGGAATTGTCGAGGGACCGCGCATCGACCGCGTGATCAGCGCACGGGCAGCGCAGCTTGGCATCTCGGACGATGAAATGCGCTCTCGGTTTCTCGCGACCACGTCGATGCGCAAGGCCGTCACCGCTGGCAATGTCGCCGACACGGTGGCGTTCCTTCTGTCAGAGGCCGGCGCCGCCATCAGCGGCCAAGCCATCGGTGTCGACGCTGGCCTGGAAAACATCTAGCGCCAACCGCCCGCCAAGCGCAGCCTAGTCGCCCAGCGTTACCGTCACGCGCGGCGCTGGTATGGGCACGTCAACGTCCGGCGCAGGACGATCCACCGACACCCGCGCTGGTGCTTCGGTGTCCCCAAAACTCGGCGCACGGGGCTCCACGGTCACCCGCCGCGGTGCCGGTGCAACGCTTGTTTGCGGTGAGGGCAAGCCCACCGAAACGCTGCCAGGCGGCGGTGTGGAGGGCAGTGCGGCCGGCGGCCGCTCCACGGTCACGCGCTGCGCTGGCGGCGCCACGTCCACGTTGGGAGCGGCAGGCGCAACGCTCACCCCGCCCGCGCTTTGAGCGTGAGCTGCCGGTGCGATGACAACCAGAAGCGCGATGGCAACGACGCCAACTGCCGGCACAACCTGCTGATTGTTGGTCATACCCCCTCCTTTTGTCGTCCAAGCGCATCCGCCATTTGACAAACGCTCTCAGGACCGCTTGCTGTTGGCGCAAGGCGGGCGGAAGCGCCCGACCCAATACATGGGATGGAGATCAATGAAGAAAATTCTCACAATGGCCGCTGCCGTGGCCATGGGCGCCACAGGCGCTGCGGCACAGGACGTTCAGTTCTTTACCATCGGCACCGGCGGTGTCACCGGCGTGTACTACCCGACCGGCGGCGCCATCTGCCGTCTCGTCAACCGCGGTCGCCGCG
>CAKZYH010000416.1 GCA_937884725.1 uncultured Paracoccaceae bacterium | reverse complement strand
CTGCGCAGCCGGTTTCGCCGCAGCGGGTTTCGCCGCAGTGGATTTCGCAGCAGTGGATTTTGCCGCGGTCGATTTCGCGGAAGCGGGTTTCGCTGCAACCTTGGTGGCCCGCGGCTTACGCGTCGAAGCGGGCTTCGAAACGTTCACCTCGATCGGCGCGTGATCGACACCGTTCGTTTTTGCCGGGGCAGCGCGGCGCGGCTTGCGGGCCGGTGCAGCAGCTTTCGCCGGTTTGGCCTTGGGCAACTCAATCGGGGCCGTATCATTGCTCGAAGCTTTGGCCGGCTGAGCCGCTTCGGCCGGAGCATCGGTGCTCGCCTTCGGCGCAGCTTCGGCGACCGTTTCCGGCGCAGCGCTCACCTCAGGCGTCTTGGCAGCGGTCTCTTCCGCAGCGCTGGGTGCGGCGGCAGCGGCCTCTTCGCTCGGAGCCTCTGGTGCGGCTTTCGGTGCAGCAGCGCTCTCGCCGCCTTTCGCGCCCTTCGCTTCCTTAGCGACCGCAGACGCCGCCGCGGCTGTCGTCGCCTTGGCAAGATCCTCGGCCGCAGTGGCAAAGGCCTGCGCCGTCGCCGTCGCGCGCGCCGTCGCTTTCGTCAGGTTGTCGTTCAGCTTTGCGGTCGTGATGGCGGCGCGCTCGGCAACCACCGCAGCCTGGCTCTTCTCCTTGGGGGCCGAAACCTGGGCCGTGGCGTCAATCCGCTCCCGGAAAGCCTCTTCATCGGGGACGTCCGTCGCGCCGTTGCGATCGTTCCAGCGCGTGATGAAGGCGCTGATCTTCGGCGCAATGTGCTTGCGGAAGCGACGCCCATTAAAGACGCCGTAGTGGCCCACATTCTCCTGCTCGAAGTGCATGTGCTTCTCGGCCGGCAATCCGGGTGTCAGCGCATGGGCAGCCTTGGTCTGGCCGATGCCGGAGATGTCGTCCTTCTCGCCCTCCACCGTCAGGATCGGCGTCTGCCTGATCGCAGACGGCTCCACCCGCACGTCGCGGTAGCGCATTTCCCCCTTCGGCAGCGCATGCTGCAGGAACACCACGTCCACCGTCTGCAAGTAGAACTCCGCCGTGAGGTCCATCACCGACATATATTCGTCGTAGAACTCGCGGTGTTTCTCGGCGTTGTCGCCATCCCCTTCGACGAGGTGATCGAAGTACTTGTAGTGGGCGGTCATGTGCCGATCGAGGTTCATGGTCATGAAGCCCGTCAGCTGCAAAAAGCCCGGATACACTCGCCGCATCACGCCCGGATGCGGAAAGGGCACTGTCATGATGACATTGCGCCGGAACCAATCCAGATCGTGCTTGGCGGCGTAAAGGTTGACCTCGGTGGGGTTCTCCCGCGTGTCGATCGGCCCGCCCATGAGGATGATGGACTTGGGCAGGTTATAGGACTGCCGCGCCTCGAGCACCGCCGTCGCCGCAAACACGGGCACAGCTGGCTGACACACCGCCATGATGTGCACATCGCCCTCGAAGAAGTGCGCAAGGTCGATGATGTAGTCGACGTAGTCTTCCAGGTCGAAGCTGCCCATGGCGAGCGGCACCATGCGCGCGTCCACCCAGTCGGTGATGTACACCTCAAAGTTGGGGAGCATCGCCTCAACGGTGCCGCGCAGCAGCGTCGCATAGTGGCCCGACATGGGCGCCACGATCATGAGCTTGGGCTGCGGCGCCGCGCCCGGCTCACGATGGCGGTAAAAGTGAACCAAGCGGCAGAACGGGCGCTCCCAGACAATGCGCTCTTCTACCGCAACCGTCTTGCCGTCGATCACCGTCGCGTCGAGGCCGAAGTCGGGCTTTCCGTAGCGCCGGGTGAGGCGCTCAAAAACGTCGCCAGCAGCGGAGATCTGCTTGCCGAAGTTGGTGTGTGACAATGGGTTGAGCGGGTTCTTATAATAGAGCCGAACCATATCGTTCAGCATGCGCGCTGGGCTCAGGAACGCCTGATTCCACTCATAGAACTGGTAAAACAATCCACCCTCCGAGGCTCAGAGAGTGTGTCTTACCGACCCCCTCTGTGTGCAGTGCACAATAGCGATTGGCGAAGGTGTCGCAAGGGGGCTCCCCTTGGCGGACGTGCAAGGCCGTGCTGTGTCCCCAGCATGACAGGGGACAACTCTCGTGACTGAGCTGCCGATCAGGGGCGCAACCCCAGGCGTCGTCCAAGTGCGCACGCTCTTGGCGCTGCGTTGGCTTGCCATTATCGGCCAGCTGCTCGCGATTCTGTTCGTCGGGCTCGTCATGGACTTTGAAATGCCCATGGTGGGGTGCCTCTTGCTGGTGGCCCTGTCGGCGGCGTCCAATGTCTATCTGCGGTTGCGCTTCAGCCACGAGCGGCGGTTCTCGGAGGGGTGGACGGCCGGCGTGATGGCGTTCGACATCATGCAACTCGGCGCTCAGCTGGCGCTCACCGGCGGCCTCGCCAACCCATTTGCGTTGCTCATCATCGCCCCGGTCATGGTGTCGGCCACAACGCTGTCGGCCGCGCGCACCATCGCGCTCGGCGCTCTGGTGCTCGCCTGCGCCACCTTCCTCGCCGTCGTGTATCAGCCGCTCCCCTGGTACCCCGGCGAGAGTTTTAACCCGCCATTCCTGTTCGTCGGCGGCGTTTGGCTTGCGCTGGTGTGCTGCCTCACCTTCATGGGCGCCTATGCGTTTCGCGTGGCAGAGGAGCGGCGCCAACTGGCCGACGCGTTGAGCGCCACTGAGCTTGTGTTGATGCGCGAGCAAAGCCTCCACGCCCTCGACGGGCTTGCCGCGGCCGCCGCGCACGAGCTGGGCACGCCGCTCGCCACCATCTCGGTGGTGACGCGCGAGTTGGAGCGCGAGACTGATCCCTCCGCGCCGATCTTCGATGACGTGACGCTCCTGCGCACCCAAGCCGAGCGGTGCCGCGAGATTCTCGGCAAGCTCAAGTCGCTGGGCGGAGATGAAGGTAATCCGCTCGACCAGCTCCACATGCGCACACTCTTGGAGGAAATCGTCGAGCCCCATCGTGGGCTCGGCATTGAAATCCATGTCACTGCCGACGGGGATGACGAGCCCCCTGTGATCACGCGCAACCCCGCCATCCACTATGGCCTTGGTAACCTCGTCGAAAACGCGGTCGAGTTTGCAGACACCATGGTGAAGGTAGAGGCATCCTGGGACCGAATTTCCCTGTCGATCGTCATCAGCGACGATGGCCCCGGCATCCCCGACACCGTGATGGAGCGGCTCGGCGATCCGTTCGTGTCGCAGCGCGATGAGGTGAGCCGCGCGGGCGGCATGGGACTTGGCATCTTCATCGCCAAAACGCTGCTGGAGCGCACTGGCGCCACCGTGACCTTCGCCAGCGGGGACGGCGCCACCTCGATTATAGAGTGGCAGCGCGGCGCCATCGCCCAGCCACTCGATGTCGAATGATGCACACCTGCGCCAGAACAGCGCACGACTGATCTTTTCACGCGCGACACTAAGTATGTCCTGGTGAAACGGGATGAGTTCTGATGAGCATGCAGATGAGCACCATGGATCCGCGAGTGGACGGAACACGGCTCTTAATCGTCGATGACGATGAGGCGTTTGGTCAGCGTTTGGCGCGCGCGATGGAAAAGCGCGGGTTCGTCACCGAGGTGGCGGCGAGCGCGCAGGACGCCAACATTGCCACCGACCGTAACCCGCCCGACTTTGCAGTGGTGGACATGCGCCTTGGCGACGGCAATGGCCTCGACGTGGTGGACCGGCTGCGCAAGCGCAAACCCGACGCCCGGGCGGTCGTGCTGACCGGCTATGGCAACATCGCCACCGCGGTCACTGCCGTAAAGCTCGGCGCGGTCGACTATCTCGCCAAGCCCGCGGACGCGGACGATGTGTTTGCCGCGCTGACCCGTGAGCCCAGCGATCCGCCGACCCCGCCGGAAAACCCCATGTCAGCGGACCGTGTGCGCTGGGAGCACATTCAGCGTGTATACGAGATGTGCGACCGCAACGTCTCTGAGACCGCACGCCGCCTCAACATGCACCGCCGGACGCTGCAGCGCATCCTCGCCAAGCGCGCCCCGCGCTAGCGTCATGGGCCGCGCCGGCCACGATGTGTCGGCGCGCCCGCTAACACGCGACCGTCGCTGCTAGGGCCAGCGGACGGTGGGCGGCATGGATGATAAGATCGAGATCGTGTTGCCGCCGGTCTTCAGCCCAAAGATCGTCCCGCGGTCATAAAGCAGGTTGAACTCCACATACCGCCCGCGGCGGACCTGCTGTTCTTCGCGGTCCGCCTCGGTCCAGGGCTCGTGCATTGTGCGCCGCGCTACCTCGGCGTAGGCGGCCATAAAGGTGCGGCCGACATCCTGGGTGAGCGCAAAGTCAGCGTCCCAGTCAGAGTTCAGATAATCGTAGAAGATGCCGCCGATCCCGCGCATTTCGCCGCCGCGATGGGGGAGCGAGAAATACTCGTCGCACCACTTTTTGTGTGCGGGATACTCGCTGCGGCCGTGCTTGTCATAAAGGCTGCGGAACGCCTCGTGAAAGGCCACCGTGTCCGGGTGATCTTGGCCGCGCCGGCGGTCGAGCATGGGCGTCAGATCCGCCCCCCCGCCCAGCCAGTGCCGGCTTGTGACCACTAGCCGCGTGTTCATGTGAACAGTCGGCACTTGCGGGTTCCAAGGGTGCGCGATCAGCGAAATCCCGGACGCCCAAAAGCGCGGGTCCTCGCTCGCCCCTGGGATTTGCCCCCGGAACTGCTCGGAGAACTCACCGTGGACGGTGGACGTGTGCACGCCCGCTTTCTCAAACAGGCGCCCGTGGATCATGCCCATCACGCCGCCGCCGCCATCGGATCCGTCGGCCTGGGTGCGCGTCCACGGGTCGCGTTCGAAGCGGCCGGGGCTTTTTGCGTCCGGGTGAGCAGGCGCTTCGTCCTCGAGCGTTTCAAACAGCGCGTGGATGTCGTCGCGCAGTGTCTCGAACCACGCCTTCGCCGTCGCTTTGCGGTGGGCGAGCGTGTCTTGATCGGGCAGGGGTGCGCCTTTGGGGTCGCTCATGAATAGTGTCCGGTATCAAGCATGCCACTTCGGGTGAGAGCGGCAGAAACACCTATCCCCACCGCAACCGCAAGGTTGAGCGAGCGCATACCGGGCGCCATCGCAATTCGCACCCGCTCATGACATGCATCATGGACAAAGTCCGGAACGCCGGCGCTCTCGGAGCCGAACACAAGCGTATCATCGGGTCTAAACGCGAAGTGGTGGGCAGGGTGTGCGCTTTTAGTCGTGAACAGCACAAGACGCCCGCCACAGGCTGAGACGAACTCGTGCCAGCTCCCGTGGCGGTGTAATATTACCGCACCCGCATAATCCAAACCGGCCCTTCTCACGGCCCGGGGGCTTAAATCGAAGCCCGTCGGCCCTACAATGTGAGTTGGAACAGAGAAGCACGCAGCAGTGCGTAAAATCGCTGCGGTATTTTGGGGGATGTCGGGTTCGTACAGCGCCAATTGCACCAAAATCCACTCCACAAAGGGCAGGCGCCCCGCGACATTTCACCGTTTTCAGAACGGTCAATAACGGTTGCGAAAGCCTCGCGAAACGTGGCTAGTGTGGACTTTGAATGATTGCAAAGTATGTACCCAACTGAGGGACAGAACGGGAGTTAGGGTCGCGTGTCGCAGGGCGAACAACAAGATCCGTCTAAACGGGATTTTCTTTACATCGCCACCGGCGCCATGGGCGCTGTTGGCGTCGGTGCGGTGGCGTGGCCGTTCATCGATCAGATGAACCCCAGCGCCTCCGCGGTGGCGTTGGCGTCCATCGAAGTCGACATTTCCGGGTTGGAAACTGGCGAATCGATGACCGTTATGTGGCGCGGTAAGCCTGTCTTCCTCCGCCGCCGGACAGAAGAAGAAATCGAGATGGCGCGCGCCGTCGATGTGAGCGATTTGCCCGATCCGCTGTCGCACAATCCGAACTCGGTGGATGGGCCCGACGGTCCCGCGACGGACGTGAACCGCGCAGCAACGGATCAAGAAGACCTTCTTGTGATGATCGGTGTGTGCACGCACCTGGGCTGCGTGCCGCTCGGCACCGCAGGTGACTTCGGCGGGTGGTTTTGCCCGTGCCACGGCTCGCACTACGACACGGCCGGTCGTATTCGCCTCGGCCCAGCACCGGCAAACCTTGCGATCCCACCGTATTCGTTCCCGTCCGACACGACCATCGTGATCGGGTAAGAGACCATTAAGGGGAGTATAATGGCCGGACACGGAAACTCTTCATTCAAGCCGAATAATAAGGTGGTCGCGTGGGTAGATTCCCGGCTGCCGATATTTTCGTTGATGAATGAGCAGGCGGTGGATTTCCCAACGCCAAAAAACCTGAACTACATGTGGACCTTTGGCGCGATCCTGGTTTTCATGTTGGTGACGATGATCGTCTCCGGGATCACCCTGGCGATGCACTATGCGGCGCACGTGGACCTCGCGTTTGAGCGGGTTGAGTACATCATGCGCGACGTGAACTACGGCTGGCTCATCCGCTACATCCACGCGGTCGGCGCCTCCATGTTCTTCGTCGCCGTCTACATCCACATGTTCCGCGGCCTCTACTATGGCTCTTACAAAGCCCCGCGCGAGATCCTGTGGATCCTCGGCGTGGTCATCCTGATCCTGATGATGGCCACCGCCTTCATGGGCTACGTCCTGCCGTGGGGTCAGATGTCCTTCTGGGGCGCCACCGTGATCACCAACCTCTTCTCGGTGATCCCGCTGATCGGTCCGAGCATTGTTGAGTGGCTCTGGGGCGGCTTTGCGGTCGATAACTCCACGCTGAACCGCTTCTTCTCGCTGCACTTCCTGCTGCCGTTCATGATTGCAGGCGTTGTCGTTCTGCACATCTGGGCGCTGCACGTGTCGGGCAACAACAACCCGACTGGCGTGTCCGTGAAGAGCGAAAAGGACACCGTGCCGTTCCACCCGTACATCACCATCAAGGACATCTTTGCCCTCTTGGTGTTCATGCTGATGTACGCGTACTTCGTGTTCTACATCCCGAACTATCTGGGCCACGCCGACAACTACATTCAGGCCGACCCGCTGGTGACCCCTGCGCACATCGTGCCC
>CAKZYH010000415.1 GCA_937884725.1 uncultured Paracoccaceae bacterium | reverse complement strand
GGCGCGGCGTGATGATGCTCGCCCACAACGAGCATGACGTGCAGTCCAGCCAGCGCCACATCTACGCCAACAGGCTGAACGGTGTGGACAACAAGTGGCTGACGTCTGCGGAGGCGAAGGCGTACTGCCCGCCGCTGAACACGTCGGCCGATGCGCGCTACCCCGTGCTGGGCGCTGCGCTGCAGGAGCGCGCCGGGACCGCCCGGCACGATGCTGTTGCGTGGGGGTATGCGCGGGCGGCATCGCAGCGGGGTGTGGACATCATCCAAAACTGCCCGGTTCTCGCAATCCGCCGGGATGCGTCTGGCGCTGTTGAGGGCGTTGAAACGACGAAGGGCTTTATCAAGGCGCGCAAGGTGGCGGTGTCGGCGGCTGGGCACACTTCGGTGCTGATGGATACCGCCGGCGTGCGCATGCCGCTGGAGAGCTTCCCCCTGCAGGCGCTGGTGTCGGAGCCTGTGAAGCCGTGTTTCCCGTGCGTTGTGATGTCAAACGCGGTGCATGCCTACATCAGCCAGTCCGACAAGGGCGAGCTGGTGATCGGCTCAGGCACCGATCAATATACGTCGTACTCGCAGCGCGGTGGGCTGCCGCTGATTGAGCACACGCTGGCCGCGATCTGCGAAATGTTCCCCATTTTCAGCCGCATGCGGATGTTGCGTCTGTGGGGCGGGATCGTCGATGTGGCGCCCGACCGTTCCCCGATCTTGGGCAAAATGCCGGTTCCGGGGCTTTACGTGAATTGTGCGTGGGGGACGGGCGGCTTCAAGGCGACGCCGGGCGCTGCGCACCTTCTCGCGTGGACGGTGGCGAAGGACGAGCCGCACCCGATCAACGCGCCCTTCACGCTGGAGCGCTTTACCACTGGCCGGCTGATCGACGAAGCCGCCGCCGCCGCTGTTGCGCACTGACGGATCACTGCCATGCTCCTGATTTATTGCCCCTATTGCGAAGAAGAGCGGCCCGAGGCGGAGTTTACTTACGCCGGGCAGGCCCACATCGTGCGCCCGGGAAACCCCAGCGACATGAGCGACGACGAGTTCGCGGCGTTCCTGTTCATGCGCGACAACGCTAAGGGCGTGCACGCCGAGCGCTGGCGCCACACCCACGGCTGTGGGCGCTTCTTCAACGTGCTGCGCGATACGGTCACCGACAAAATCCTGATGACCTATAAAGCGGGTGAGCCGCGTCCGGCGCTGAGCACGGAGGCCGCGCAATGAGCCTCACTTTGCCGCGCACCGATGCCTCGCCCCAGCACGCCGGGACGCTCACTAAACCGCGCGCCATCGACGGTCCCGTGGGTGGGGCCTATCGCGTCGCCGGTGAGGGCCGGGTCAATCGCGACCGACCGATGCTATTCACCTTCGACGGCAGGGTGATTTCGGCGCTGGAGGGCGACACCGTTGCCTCAGCCCTCCTTGCCAGTGGCATTCATCTCCTCGGCCGCTCGTTCAAGTATCACCGACCGCGCGGCATCCTGACCGCGGGGTCGGAGGAGCCGAACGCCCTGATTGGGACCGACCGTGGACCGGGCCGACGTGAGCCCAACACCCGCGCGACTGTGCAGGAGGTGTTTGAGGGCCTTCGCACCACGAGCCAAAACCGCTGGCCGAGCCTGCGCTTCGATATCGGTGCGGTGAACGATCTGGCGTCGCCGCTCATTGGCGCTGGGTTTTACTATAAAACGTTTATGAAGCCGCGCGGATTCTGGGACAAAGTGTATGAGCCGCTCATCCGTAAGGCGGCCGGCCTTGGCACTGCTCCGGACGCCATCGATCCAGATATCTACACCTCGCGCTATGCCCATGCTGACGTTTTGGTGGTTGGTGCGGGCGCGGCGGGCATCGCGGCGGCGCTGGCCGCTGGGCGTGCGGGCGCGAGCGTGATGCTGGTCGACGAGCAGACCGAAATCGGCGGCGGCCTTCTGTCTGATCCCGACGCGGTTATAGACGGTCAACCCGCGTGGAACTGGCTTGCTGCCGCTGCGGCTGAGCTTGACGGCATGGCCAACGTGACGGTGCTACCGCGGGCCACGGCGATTGCCTACAATCACCAAAACATGGTGGCAGTGGCTGAGCGGCTCACCGATCACCTTGCGGAGCCGCCCGCAGGTATGCCGCGCGAGAGGCTTTGGCGGGTGCGGGCCAAACAGGTGGTGCTCGCCCAGGGCGCGCTTGAAAAGCCCATGGTGTTTGCCGGAAATGATCGCCCTGGCGTGATGCTGGCGAGCGCCGCGCACACCTACCTGAAGCGCTACGGCGTGTTGGTAGGGAAGCAGATTATCGTCGCATCGGCGCACGACAGCGCTTGGGCGACCGCGGCTGCTCTGGCAGAGGCCGGCGCGTATGTGCGCATCGCAGAAGCTCGGGCGGACGTCCCTGGGCCAGTGCGGCAGCGCGCGGTCGATGCTGGCGTGGAGTTTGACTTTTCCATGGTCGCCACAGGGACGGCGGGCCGCGATCGCGTCTACGCCGCGCAGCTCCAGCTGCTGCGCGACGGGGAGCCTCGCGGCGGCGATTGGTTCCCCTGCGACACCGTGCTGATGGCGGGCGGCTGGACCCCATCTGTCCATTTGTTCTCGCACACGAAGGGTAAGCTGCGGTGGGACAGCAAACGTCAGGCCTTCCTGCCTGGTGAGTGCACCGAGGCCTGCGTGGCGGCGGGGGCGGGTGCTGGCGTCTGGGGGCTCGATGGTGCGCTCAAGACCGGTTCTGAGGCAGGCGCGAGTGTTGCCTCAGCCGCGGGGTACGAGGCCGAACCGGCCAAGGTAAAGGTGCAAAGCAATTGCTTCGGCGACGTTGGATCCATCGCGGAAGCAGCTCCTGGTTCCTACGCTAGTGCTAAAGCGTTCGTGGACTATCAGAACGACGTGACGGCCAAAGACGTGCGCCAGGCGGTGCAGGAGGGCATGCGATCCATCGAGCACGTGAAGCGCTACACCACCAGCGGGATGGCCACCGACCAGGGCAAGTCGTCCAACATCAATGCGCTGCTGATCGCGGCGGAGGCACTAGGCAAAAGCCCGCCTGAGGTGGGGCTGACAACGTTCCGTCCGCCCTATACGCCCACAACGTTTGGCCTCTTCGCCAACCACCATCGCGGCGCGACGTTCGATCCAGAGCGGCGCACGTCCATCGACGCGTGGGCGGCCGACAACGGTGCGGTTTTCGAGCCCGTCAGTCAGTGGCGCCGCGCCCGCTATTTCCCACGTTCGGGCGAAAACATGGACGCCGCCGTCCTTCGCGAGTGCGCCACAACACGCGAGGCGTGCGGTGTGTTCGATGCCTCGACTCTTGGCAAAATCGAGGTGACCGGTCCTGACGCCGCCGAGTTTTTGAACCGGATCTATACTAATCCTCTCGCCAAGCTGCCGGTCGGTAAATGCCGCTACGCCCTGCTCCTGGGCGAAGATGGTTACATCCGTGACGACGGCATCATTGGGCGCTTGTCGGAGACGCGTTTCCACGTCACCACCACGACGGGCGGCGCTGCGCGCGTGCTTGCGATGATGGAAGATTATCGTCAAACCGAGTTCACCGACTTGAAGGTGTGGCTGACGTCTTCGACGGAGCAGTGGGCGACTGTTGCGATCAACGGCCCGAAGGCGCGTAAGGTTTTGGCGCCGCTGGTCGACGGGCTAGACATCGCGCATGAGGCGTTTGCTCATATGTCGATTGCTGAGTGCGCTGTCGCGGGAGTTCCGGCCCGGCTGATGCGGGCAAGCTTTACCGGGGAGTGCGGCTTTGAGGTGAACGTTCCGGCCCGCCATGGCCGGGCGGTCTGGGAGGCCATCTGGGCGAGCGCGGAGCCGCACGGTGGCTGCGTTTACGGCACCGAGACCATGCACGTGCTGCGTGCGGAAAAAGGCTTCATCATTGTGGGTCAGGATACCGACGGCACGGTCACCCCAGACGATGCCGGCCTTGCCTGGGCGCTCGGCAAGAAGAAGCCCGACTTTGTGGGCAAGCGCGGGCTCATGCGGCCTGACCTTACCGCGTCTGGGCGCAAGCAACTCGTTGGGCTGATGACTGAGGATCCAACGCTGCGTTTGCCTGAGGGCGCACAGATCGTGCGCGGTCCCTTGCAGCCACCGCCGATGCCCATGATCGGCCACGTGACATCGTCCTACCGCAGCGCAGCACTCGGGCGCACCTTTGCGATGGCACTTATTGAGGATGGACGTTCTCTGATTGGATCCAAAGTGGAGCTACCCACGCTCGACGGGGAGCGGCAAAGCGCTGAGGTTGTTAAGCCGATGTTTTACGATGCTGAGAACGCGCGTCTCGTTGGCGAGCCGGCCTGATGAGCGTCACCGTCAAAGAACTCGCGCCGGTCGGTCGGCTAAGCGTGCGCACCGAACGCGCGGACGCTGAGGGCCTCGTTGATGCTTTGGGGCTGGAATTGCCCCAACGGATCGGCACCCGTGCCACAACCGGTGGACGCGATGCCCTGTGCGTTGGCCCGGACGAATGGACGGTGACGTTGCCGGAGGTCGATTGCGCTGCGGTCATCGCTGCGCTCGATGAGCTCGATGAGCCGGCCTGTGCGGTGGACATATCCCACCGTGAAACCACGTTTGCGATCGAGGGACCCGATGGCGATACGTTGCTGTCCATGGGCTGCCCCATCGATGTGACGGCCATCGAAAGCGGTGCTGGGACACGCACTGTGTTCGCGGACGTTCCCGTCACGCTTTGGCGCGACGGGCCGACCCTTGTGCGGATGGACGTCTGGCGCTCTTTTGCGCCGCAGGTCCGGACAATCCTGGAAGACGGTCTGGGAGAGCTGGCTGCGCAGCAAAAGCTCCGCGCAGCCTAGCGGTCTTTTGTTGTATCCAACGCTTGTGAGCGGCTAGCGCAGTGCCGCCTCACGCTTCGTTGCGATCTCCACCCGCAGATCGGTCTGGCGCTGAAGCAGGGCATCAATGGTGTTGGTCCGCTCGATCAGCCGCCGCCGCAGCTCGGCGCCCTCCGCCGTGGACGGGTCGATCACTTGCAGCGTGTCGCGGTCGAGCGTGATGGCTTCGCGCAGGCCCGTGACTTCGCTGTCGGCGTCCCTGATTTGCTGTTCCAAGCGCTGAATTTCGTTGAGCACCTGGGCGAGGGCCTGCACGGCGGCCAGCCGATCAGGCGGCAGCTCAGCGCCCAACGACTGCACCTCTTGGATCAGTCGTGGCGTCACACCGCCCGCTGTCACGCGGTCTTCCAGCGTGCGTGTCGCAGTCAGCACGAGCTCATTCGCGCCCTCGCTGAGGACGATTTCTAGCCGCGCTAAATCCGGCGAAATCTGTGTCGCTGCCACGGGAAAACCGTTGAGGCGGATGGTTATCTCGTGGTCCGATCGCGCCGGAATGTCGACCACCAGTTCGCGCTGTTCGTCAGCCTGCAAGGAGACAACCGCGGTCTCAACCGACTGTCGCACGATCCGCAACATGCCACCGCCGATGTTCAAATCGCTAATGCTGCGAGAGCCGTCCCTGGTGGTTGTGGCGGTGAGGTCGGACGCGATGGCGAAGGGCACGATTTGCGTTCCGCCCACGCTGCCGCCGAACCGCGCGTCACCCAGGTAGCCGTTCTCGCCGTAGACTGCGATGAGACCGCCCGGAAGCTGCGTTCCGGCGTCCGCATCGATCACCAGGGCATCCATGACTGGCCGCTCCTCCATAAGCGAGAAGTAAGCGCTCCGGCTCGCCACATCGCCAGATTGGAAGAAGGGGACCGACAAGGTTCGGCCTGCGCTGAGGTCGATGGTGCCCGGCACTGTGAAGATGCTGAGCGCGCTGTCGGTGCTGACTTCTTCGCCCACGGCCGCCTCCATCTGCGGTGCCGCGGCCATGGCCATAACCCCTGCAATCGCGTCTGATGCTGAGCCTATCCGGCGGCCTCGTTGCACCGAGGGATTTGGCCGCAAGATCTCAGTTTCCAGGGTCTGGCCGACGGCGAACGGCGCCTGAGGCCGCGAAACGCGCAGCGGAGCGTAGACATCTTGGGCGAACGCGACCGGCGTTCCGACGGCAAGCTGAAGGTCGACCGCGCTCCAGTCGAAGCCTGTCGTATTTTCCAGCGTCGCCCATGCCTGCAGGATTGCCGGGCCATCGCCGTCGAACGCCGCGCGGTAAGACGGGCGCCACACGGTGGTGGGGATCACGAACGACAGCGTTGGCTGCGCTTCGCCATCCAGCCGAATGGTGAGAACGCGCCGATCGTTCGAGCGAGCTTCGCGCAGGACCGGGACGGCTTCTTCGAGGATGTCGTCGATGGCGTCGCCGGAAATGTCGATGCTTTCATCGAGCGCGAAGGTGGCGCGGGCGAGGCCTCCATCATCGGCAAGCACGCTCACCGAGACCGCATCGCGGCCGGGCGCATCTCCGTCGCCGGGCACCGTGGTGCGCTGAAACCCTAGAAGCGCGCCACGGAGCTGTTCAGCACCGCCGCGAATGCTGATGGTTTCGCCGACCGCAGCGCTGAGAAGGCTCATGGGATCGCCGAGGCCGCCAGCGATGAGGCGGCCGACCGGCGTGTCCGGTGCAACGCCTTCCGCACCGACGAGATCGACGCTTGCCACAGTCCCATCCCCAGTGACGAGCAGGGTGCGAAGGACATCCGCCACGTGGGAGCGCTGCGCTTCCAGGGTGATGGTGTCTGTGGTGTCTGCGGGGCGACCTTGCAGGAGAGCGAGGCCGCCAGTCGCGAGTGTGACCCGCTCGACGGCGAGCTCAGCCGGGTCGGCGGCGTGCGCTGCTGAAGCAAGCAACGCTGCGGTTAAAATCGCGATGGCTTTCTTGGCTCTCATGGCAACCTCCAAATGGCGTCAGGCTTGCTAGCTGACGCCAGATGACCAGTCCATGAACCCAACGCGATGTCTAACTGCAGAAGGAGAAAGGTATTTTGTCCGCAGGCAGCAGCCGCGCGGGCATGTGGATCGTGCTTGTCCCGCGGCGGCCGTTGTCTCGCCGGGTTAGCTCGCGAGCGCGTGCATCGGTGGTGTTTCGGGCAGCGCCACACGCTCAAGCGCCCGCTCCAGGCGGGTCATGAGTCGTGTCAGTTCCTCGTGCCCGGTGGCGTCAAGTTTTGGTCCGAGAGCGCGAACGGCGGCGGACGCGATGGCGCCGCGACGGCGCAATATCTCTTTGCGCACCGCGAGGCCGAAGCCTGGCATCTGTTCGTGCCGCACCAGCGGTAGATAGGCGTCGAATAGGTCTTCCGCCGCGTCGGTCTCACCGGCATGGAACAGGCGCACGACATTCACGAGCATTTCCGGGTACGCAAACCCAGTCATCGCACCGTCGGCGCCGCGAGCGAGCTCCTGCGGCAGGTACGTTCCGCCATTGCCGCACAAGATCGAGACGCGGCGGGCGCCGGCCGCAGCTGCCGTTGAGCGCACGGCAGACAGTTTGGTGAGGCCCGGCCAGTCCTCGTGTTTCAGCATCACCAGCTGCGGGATTTCTTGCACCATCTGGGTGAAGACGTCCGCCGAGACCGGCATGTTCGTGGTCAGCGGGAAATCTTGGAAGACCAGCGGTGTGTCGCCCAACCGATCGGCGACGGTCTTCATGTAGGTGACAACGCCGCTCTCGGTCTTCTGCGCAGCGCTCGGCGCGACCATCACGCCAGCTGCGCCGTGATCCATGGCGGTGTGGGCGAGCTTTGCGAGATTGTCGAGGCCGGGGTTCGTGACACCGACGACGACGGGCACGCGCCCATCCACGCGCTTCAGCACCTGCGACAAGACCGCGACCGATTCATCAGCCGTCAGCTTTGGCGCTTCGCCCATCACCCCAAGGATGGTGATCCCCGATACACCGTGGCTCAGGTAGTAATCGGTCAGGCTGTCGAGGCTTGCGGTGTCGACCCGGCCATCGTCGGTAAACGGCGTGGCGGAGATGATGAAAACCCCGCTGGCGTCTTCGGTCAGGCGATGGCTCACGGCGACAAACCCCTCATGAAATTGTGTGATCCTCCCCATATCGGGCGGGAGGCTGAATTTGCGAGCGCGCGCGATGCGACGCTCCTCAGCCGGTTGCGATGAGGAGGATTTCGGGCCTGATGGCACGCACCATCAACATGCGCCGCGGCGCCGAGGACGGGACTTTTTCGGCCGCGCCGTCGACCGAGCGGCTCGATCGTTTGGCGCACCTTTTGGACTCGCGTTTTAGCGTCTTCGGGGTCCGCTTCGGGCTCGACAGCATCATGGGCCTCGTCCCTGGGATTGGCGATGCGGCGGGGCTTGCCGTCTCGGCCTATCTGATCGGCGAGGGCTATCGCATGGGCGCGCGCAAACGGACCCTTGCGCGGATGGGCGTGAATGTTTTGGGCGACACGGTGGTGGGCGCAATCCCGCTCGTGGGCACCGTCATCGACGTCTTCTGGAAGGCGAACAACGCGAACATGCGCCTCTTGAAACGCGATCTTGGAGCGGCCAATCCTATCCAGCGGTTCTAGGTGCGCGTGGCGGGATCGCCCTGGATCTGTCGCCCCAAACTCTGAGCGATCAGCTTGCTGCGGACAGCGCGAGGCAGCCTTCCGAGGAAGCCCCAAAGGCGACGCGATAACGGGCCGCTGATCAGCGTTTTGCGGCGGCCGAGGGCATCGAACGCTTCGGTGGCGACGACGGAGGCGCCGTCGGCATCGCGCATCGGCAAACCGGCCCGCGCCCCAAATCCTGTGGCCGTGGGACCAGGGGCCAGAGCCAGGACGTCAATGCCGGCAGCGCGGTACTCGCGGGTGAGACCTTCGGCGAGGCTGTGCACGAACGCTTTGGTGGCGGCGTAGGTGGCAAA
>CAKZYH010000414.1 GCA_937884725.1 uncultured Paracoccaceae bacterium | reverse complement strand
ATGCCGCTGCCCAAGGTGGTGAACGCCGTGCGCGATGCCGGCCTCATCACCATCCCTGCCGGCGACAACGTGATGCGCCTTCTGCCGCCGCTCATCGCCACGGATGAGGACATCCAAGAGGCTGCCCGTCGCACCGACCAAGCGGCGACAGCGTTGGAAGAGATGGCCGCCGCAGCATGACCCCAAATCATTTCGTTGAACTCAGCACGCTGCCCAGCGGCGTGCTGCGGAAAGTCATTGACGCGGCCCACGCCATGAAGGCCGCCGGGCGCACGCCAACCACCGTCGCGGCGGGCAAAACACTCGCCATGCTGTTCGAAAAGCCGTCGACCCGAACGCGCTTTTCCTTCGACATGGCCATGCGCGAGCTTGGCGGCGGCACCATCGTTGCCGCGGGCTCTGAAATGCAGCTGTCGCGCGGCGAAAGCCTCAGCGACACGGCCCGCGTCATGTCCCGCTATGTGGACGCGGTGATGATCCGCATGCTCGATCATGACGGCCTGAAGGAGTTCGCCGAGCACGCCACCGTCCCCGTCATCAATGGCCTGACACGCGACTCCCACCCGTGCCAGATCGTCGCCGATCTCGTCACCGTGGAGGAACGCCTCGGGCCGCTGCCCGAGCGCACCATCGCCTGGGTCGGCGATGGCAACAACGTCGCGCGCACCTTCATCGAGGCCGCCGGCCCGCTCGGCTTCCAAGTCCGTTTTGCGACGCCGGACGCCTATGCCGTTCCCGCCGACATCATCGCAGCAGCACGCGCCAATGGCATTACCGTCACGACCCACACCAGCGCCGCAGACGCGGTGGCCGGCGCCGACGTGGTGGTGACCGACACCTGGGTCTCCATGGGTGATGCGGATGCGCAGGAGCGCCACCGCCTCCTCGCACCTTTCCAAGTCAACGAAGCGCTGATGGCAAAAGCCCTGCCGTCCGCGATCTTCCTTCATTGCCTGCCGGCGCACCGCAACGAGGAGGTCACGGACGCAGTCATGGACGGCCCCCAGTCGGCAGTCTTCGATGAGGCGGAAAACCGCGTCCACGCCCAAAAGGCAATCCTCGCCTACGCGTTCGGCGCCATCTAACCTGCCGGGGCCGCGACCTGGTGCACCCGTGGCGGCACCGGGCACCCTCCCTTATATTGCCAGGTGCGGGAGAGAGACCCCGCGCCCGCGGCCCCAACCACAGAGGGCCGATCCCAACGACAAACGCCAGTGTGTGCCGCCCCATGAGTGAGACGTTTCAGCCAGCCGGCCGCGCTGGCACCACCAGTGATGACTTAGTCTTGCCGTTTGCGGTGGAGGAGCTTGACGTGCGCGGCCGCGTCGCGCGGCTGGGAACCAGCCTCGACGAAATCTTGCGCAAGCACGACTACCCGCCGGCCGTTTCCAAGCTGCTCGGTGAGGCCGTAATCCTCAACGTGCTGGTTGCCACAGCGCTGAAGCTGGAGGGCCGCGTCATCCTCCAACTGCAAACTGACGGCCCAGTCTCTCTGCTCGTCACCGACTTCACCTCGCCAGAGGGAATGCGCGGCTACGCTCGGTTCGATGCTGACGCGGTGGCAGCTCTTGGCAATCAGCCGACGCTGACGCAGCTCATCGGCGACGGCACCATGGCGCTCACCATCGATCCGCGCTTGACCAACCGGCGTTACCAGGGCGTCGTGCCCTTGAAGGGCGGCTCGCTGGAAGAGATCGCCCACGCTTACTTCCAGCAGTCCGAGCAAATTCCCACCATCATCCGCCTCGCGGTCGCCGAAACGCTGGAGCGGCGCGATGGCGACACCCCCGTGCGCACGTGGCGCGGTGGCGGCGTCGCGGTGCAGTTTTTGCCGGAAGCCTCGGAGCGCATCGTAGTGCGCGATCTTGACCCAGGCGACGCCCCGGAAGGAATGGTGCTCGACGAACGCGACGACGACGACGCTTGGGTGGAAGCCGCCGCCCGCGCCCAATCCGCCCAAGATCACGAACTTGTTGATCCCGGTATCTCCCCAGAACGGCTGCTGTTACGGCTTTTTCATGAGCGCGACATCCGCGTCTATGATCCATTCAGCATAAGTGCACACTGTACCTGCTCTACTGAGCGAATTGGCACGATGCTGGGTCAGTTCGGGGACAACGACCGCAAAGACATGGTCGAAGACGGGATCATCAAGGTCACATGCGAGTTCTGCAACAAAGTCTACCGCTTCGCTCCCGAAACACTAGAGCCGCTTGGCGAACCGCACTAATGCCGCAGGCCCGGTGACTAAGAAACTCACCTCTCTCGCCGCCCAGGCTGTACTGCCGGCGGTGGTGCTGTTCGCCGCCTTCGCGATCACGCGCGCCCTCGTCCAGTATGAGCCGGAGGGGGCCGAGTTCCGCCCGCGGGTGGAGCAGTCGTTCGCCGTCACAGCGATCGATGCCGATCCGAAACCCGACAGAGCCACCTTACGCGCCTTCGGCGAGGTGGTGGCGGCCGAAAGCGCCGACCTTCGTGTCGCTTCGCCTGGCGAGGTCATCGCCATCCACCCAGACCTTCAGGTCGGCCACGTGGTCGAGGCAGGCACAGCGCTCGTCACCATCGACCCCTTCCTCTACGCCGGCGCAGTGCGTGAGGCGGAGGCCGCACTCGCAGAGGCCAAGGCGCGGCTATCAGAGATCGACGCCAGGATCGCGTTGGAAGAAAGCGCACTCGCCAGCGCTGGAGCCCAGCTCGAGCTTGCCCGCACCGACCTCATCAGGGCGCAGCAGCTTGCCGAGCGCGGCGCCACATCGGACCGCGCGCTCGACGACCGGCGCCTAATCGCGCTGCAACGGGAGCAAGCGACAGCCCAAAGCCGGTTCACGCTGGAAGCCGAGCGCGCCCGCAGAGCGCAGCAGGACGCCACCGTGATCCGCCTCGCCTGGCAACTCGCAAAGGCAGAGCGCGCGCTCGACGATACCGTGCTCGTGGCCCCGTTTCGCGGCATCGTCCGCGCCGAAAATGTCGCCGTCGGCCGTCAGCTCCAGCTGAGCGACCTCGCGGTGTCGCTGATCCGCGCCGATGCCCGCGATGTCCGCTTTACGCTGTCCGACCAGCGCTACGGCCGCCTCCTCACCTCAGGCGCCGTCGAGGGCAGCAAAGTCAACGTCATCTGGCGGATCGGTGACGAGCCACTGCGCTACAGCGCCACCATCAACCGTGTCGCCGCCGACATCGACCGCGCCACGGGGGGCGTCGATATCTTTGCCCGCCTCGACACCAGCCAGACGGAGCCGCCGCGTCCCGGCGCCTTTGTCGAAGTGGAGGTGCCAGGGCGCCTCTTCAGTGACGCCGTCCGTGTTCCCATCGCGGCTCTGGAAGGCGGAGCGGTGTATGTCATTGATGACGAGAACCGCCTCGACGCCCGGGATGTGACCGTCCTGGTCCGCGACGGGGAGGAGGTGCTGGTGCGCGGCGCCATTGCGGCCGGCGAAGCCATCGTCACCTCGCAGCCGCCGCAAGCCGGCGAAGGGATTTTGGTGCGCCGCGTTAACCCGTCGGCACCGCGCGGCGGACCAGCCGATGCGCTCGCCGGCCAACCCGGCAACGAGGCCGAACCGCGGACCCGGCGCGAGCCCTCATGATCCGTCTGTTTGTCCGCCACCCCAACGCGGCCAACCTCCTGATGGCCGCAATGTTGGTGGCGGGCGTTTTCGCAGTCCTCAACCTCACCACACGGTTCTGGCCACCTGCCAACCTCAACCAGGTCGAGATCACCATCGCTTGGCCAGGCGCCAGCGCCGAGGATGTCGCCGACGGCATCCTCGACGCCGTAGAGCCCCAGGTGCGCTTCCTCCCCGATGTTGACGACGTCGTCTCCTACGCCCGCGAGGGCGGCGCGTTCACGTCGGTCAACTTCGAGGCCGGGACCGATATGCAGCAGGCCTTGTCGAGGGTGGAGCAGGCCGTCGACAGCATCACCACGCTGCCCGAAGACAGCGAGACACCGTCCATCACCTTCGACGAGATGTTTGATCCTGTCGGCAAGATCGGCATTTCAGGCCCCTTCCCCGAAGCCTCGCTCCAACTGTTTGCCAAACGCGTTCGAGATGACCTCCTCGACCGTGGCCTTGAAAAGATCACGCTGCGGGGCCTGCGCACCCGTGAACTCATCGTGGAAGCCCGCGAGCACGATCTCCTGCGCCTTGGCCTGACCCCGCAGGACATCGCCGCCGCCATCAGGCGCAACACCGATGACCGCCCATCTGGCGTGCTCGACGGCGTCGTCGACCAACAGATCCGGGTTTTAGCCGTTGAGGAAACGGTCGCGTCCATCGCCAACATCGAAATTCAAACGCTCCCCAATGGCGACGTCCTCAGGGTGGGCGACGTTGCAAACGTCATCGACGGCTTTGCCCGCTCTTCAGTCTCCGGCCAACGCGGTGGCAACCCAGCGGTGGAGCTCTCCATCGAGCGCGCGCAGTCGGACGATGCCCTCGAGAGCGACCGCATCGTGCGCGAGTACCTGGAGGAGGCGAAGCAAACCCTCCCCCGTTCGCTCAACCTTCAGCTTTACGATGTGCGGACCGAAACGCTTTGGGAGCGCATCTCGATCCTGATCAAGAACGGAGGTCAGGGGCTCGCGGTCGTCCTCTTAGTGCTCTTCATTTTCCTTGACGCGCGCATCGCGTTTTGGGTGGCTGTGGGGATCCCGGTCGCGTTCGCCGGCACCCTCGCGGCCATGTTTGTCACCGGCCAGTCCGTGAACATGATCTCGCTGTTTGCGCTGATCATGATGCTCGGCGTCATCGTCGACGATGCGATCGTGGTGGGCGAACACACCGCCACGCTCACCGAACAAGGCGTCCCTCCCGCCGAGGCCGCGCGGCGGGGCGCCGAAGAAATGCTGATGCCGGTGATGGCATCCTCCATCACGACCATCGCCGCCTTCGGCCCACTCTTCATGATGCGCGACGTGATGGGCCAGATGTTCTCGGCGATCCCTTTGGTCGCCATCGCGATCATCGTCGCTTCGGTCATCGAGTGTTTCTTGATTCTGCCCGGCCACCTCGCCCACGCCTGGGGCAAGCCGTCGGGCCTAAACTTCGGCCGCTTCTTCCGCCTGACGCTCTGGGCGGGCCTGGGGGCAACGCTCATCGGTGGTGCGTTCACGCTGGCAAAGCGCGTGATCGATAACCCCGAAACCGCGCAGGTCTTGTCCGACCTCCCGCTTTCCCTCGTCGCAGTCGTTGCCATCCTTCTGGGCCTCGCGGCCGCGGGACTCTTTGAACGTCGCCGCGCGAAGCGTGCCGGGCAAACCGCCGATCCGCCGCTGACGCGCCTCCGCCGCGCCTTTGATCGCCACTTCAACGCGTTCCGCGACGGTGGGTTCGACCGTTTTGTCCGCCTCACCTTTGTCTGGCGCTGGACCACAGCGGCAGCATCCGCGGGCATTTTGACGATCGTCATCTACGGGCTGTATCTCGGCGGCGAGCATTTGCGCTTTGTGTTCTTCCCCTCGCCCGAAGCAGAGTTTTTGTCGGCCCGCATCGAGTTCGTGCCCGGGACACCGCGGGAGCGCGTCATCGAAGGGGTGGCCGAGGTAGAGCGCGCCCTTCAAAGCGCAGTGGACCGGATCGCCCCCACCGGCGAACGGCTGGTGGCGGACGTCTACACGCTCCTTGGCCGCGCGGGACGGGACCGAGGCGACAACCTTGCTACCCTGTCGGTCCAGCTGACCCCTTCGGAAAACCGAACGATCCGCACGCCGGACATCAGACGGGCATGGCGCAAGGAGGTGCCCAGTCTGCCCGGCATCAAGCGTATTTCGGTGGCTGAACGCCGGGGCGGCCCGCCCGGCCGCGATGTTGATTTGCGCATTACCGGCGGCGACGCCACGGTTCTGAAGGCCGCCGCCAACGACGCCGCCGACGCAATCGCTCTGCTCGACGGTGTTTCGGCCGTCACCGACGACCTGCCACTGGGCAAACCCGAGGTCGCCTTGCGCCTGACGCCCCGTGGCGCTTCGCTGGGCTTCACGCTGGAAAGCGTCGGCGAGCAGGTGCGCTCAGCCTTCGAGGGCGATATCGCGAGACGCATCGCTGACGATGGGGAAGAGATCCCCATCCGCGTCCGGCTGCGGTCCGGCGGCGAGCCTGTCCCGCTGCACGACCTTTACCTGCGCGCGCCGTCGGGCGCGTTCGTGCCGCTCACAGAGATCGTCACCTTCACCGAGCGAGCCACGTTCTCCATCATCCTGCGCCGCGATGGCGTCACAACCATCACGGTGTACGCCGACGTCGACAATGAGCTGATCACGCCGCAGGAGGTCACCGACACGATCGCCGCCACCATCCTCCCGCGTCTGGAGGCGACCTACGCCGGCAGCACAAGCTTTGAGGGCCGGGCAAAGGAACGCGCCCGCTCGTTCGAGGATCTGCGCCAGGGCGCGCTGCTCGCCGCGGTGATGATCTACATCACCTTAGCCTTTGTCTTCGGATCGTACTGGCGGCCGGTGGTGATCATGCTGATTATCCCGTTTGGCGCGGTCGGCGCGATGCTCGGCCACGCCATCATGGGCATGAACCTCACCATCGTCTCATTCGCCGGCCTCCTGGGCCTCGCCGGCATTTTGGTAAACGACAGCATCATCCTGGTACGCCGCTTCGATGAGCGGTTGGCCGAGGGCGAGGACTTCACTACCGCCGCCATTGGCGCCTCCCGTGACCGCCTGCGCGCAGTCCTTCTCACCTCGCTCACCACCATCGGCGGCCTCGTCCCATTGCTGTTCGAGACCTCTCTCTCCGCCCAGTTCCTCTTGCCGATGGCTGTTACCATCGTGTTCGGCCTCGCCGCCGCAACCGTCCTCGTCCTGATCCTCGTCCCCACCCTGATCGGGATCGGATTCGATATCGGCCGCCTATTCTCATTCCTCTTGGGCAAAGCCCCCAACCAAATCGCCAAGCCACCACCCGCCGAATAACCCGGCGCCCTCCCCCTCCGACGGCGGCACACCTCGGCCGGAGCCTGTTCGTCGGAGCCGGTTATCGCTGATGCCCGGTAGGAGGTGCGCGGATCGGTTGGGCAAGGGCGAAGAACGAAGTGTCCCTTGCGCAGCCGGGCCGTGTACCTCAGGGCATCAATCAGCGATGGCTGGCTTCGATGAACAGGCGGCCCTGTTCGTTGGTGAGGTTTGAGCCCCTTCAGCGCACAACGCGTTTTTGAAACAGCATCTCTCGCATCGCAGCTGCCATCGGTTTCGCTCCATCCGGCGACGGCAACGTCTTCGTGGCGATGGCGAGCAGCGTGTGGTGCGCTGCTGCCCGCCCAAGGTTCACCCGAATCCGGCTCTGCCACACAGCAGCCGCAATGGCAGCGGATGCACTGCGCAACTCATCCGCAGACCAGCGAGAAAGCACCCGCCCCATCGCAGCTTTCCGCGCGCCGTAGATCGGCGGCCGGGCCCGCTCCAGAACCGTTTGCGCGGACGCCCCACGGGCGACTGCCTGTGCCGCGCGCTCGAGGCTCTGGACGGTCCACGTCGCCGTCATGAGCACGGTGCCCGCGGATGTGTCGGTCTGCATCACGCGGGCAAGCACGCGTTCAAGGGTTTCGACATCGCCCAGAAAAGCAGCGTCTACCGCCTCGCTCGCGCCGCTCACGGCCACATCGCCGCTCACCGCCAGCACATCGCCGATGGTGACCAAGCCGTCGTCCATCGCGTGAAGGCAGACCTTGGTCACTTCCGCCCGCGATGCGCCGCGGTCGCCACCCAGCAGCGCGACCAGCATCGCCCGGGCATCCGCCTCCACGCCGAGCCCCAACATGGCGGCTTCCTCGTCCACCATCCGCTCCAAATCCGCCACGGTGTCGGCCGGGCACTCGATTGCGAGCGCATGGCGGTTGGCCTCGGCCATCTTTCGCACGGGCGAGGTTTTCTTGAGGTCACCCTCCTCGATCACCACTATCGCGTCCGTTGGCGGCTCTTCGAGAAGCACCTTCAACGCCACTTCCAGACGCTTTCCGACACCCGAGCGCACAATGAGGAGCCGTTGCCCGCCGAACAGCGGCACGGTGCGCGCTTCATCGATCAGATTCGCCGGGTCGTCGGACACGGTCTGCGCGTCGAGCTTGGTGACCGCAAACGGATCGTCGGCCGCATCGCCGAACAGGAGGCGGATGTGCTCCACCACATCGACAACGCGCCCCCGGTCAGGGCCAAACACAACGATCACAGGAGCCAAATCGCCCGTGGACTTCAGCGCGCGGGCCACGGACCCAGCGCGCATCGCGGTCATGAGCCCCGCCGTGCCGCGAAATATGCAGCGATCCGGGCGTTGATCATCTCAGCGTTGGACGTTGCGGCCCGATCAAGCGCATTGCGCTCAGCGCGCACGTTGGCAAAACGCTGGGACGAGAAGTCATAGCTCGCGGTGGATGTACTGGTCCCGGTGAGCAGCGTCTCGTCAGTCTCCCGCTCCGACAGGATGAACGTCACCGCCAAGGTCACCAACACCGCGGCCGGCAAATCCTCTTCCAACTCGACCGCCAGGTCGTTAGTGGAGAAGGTCGACAAAATCCGCAGCCGGTATTTGTCCGACGTATTGCCGCCACCTTGGCCGTTGAACAGGAACAACAATTCGTTGCGCAGAACCTGCTGCACGCGGTCGCGTGGCTGGTCGATAGCGATGGCACGCAGGTCCTCGGTAGGCGACACCGCGCCGCCCGTCGCCGCTGTGTCGAGGTACAGCGGGCGTACCTGGCAGCCAGCCGTCAGCACGGCCAGTGCGATGATGAGGCTACGCCACCACATTGACGATCCGT
>CAKZYH010000413.1 GCA_937884725.1 uncultured Paracoccaceae bacterium | reverse complement strand
CTAAGCCGCCTCGTTGGCCTCATACTCAGCGGAGGCCGCAAGCCACTCTTCTTCGGCCGCGTGATGGGCCTCTTCCCACCGGGCGCGCAGCTGATTGAGCTCAGCCGCTTTGTCGGGCCGCTCAGCGTACAGCGTGCCGTCGGCAAGCTTCTCGTCCACCTTCGCCATCGCCCGCTCGGCCTTCTCCATCACCGCCTCGGCTTCCTTGATGCGCTTGCGAAGCGGTGCAAGCGCGGCCCGGGCCTCAGCCGCGGTGCGCCGACGATCCTGCGCCGTTGGCTTATCGCTCGGCGCGCTGGCGCCGGCCTTTGAGGACCGCGCCGCACTCAAGATGAGGCTGCGGTAGGCGGCCATATCGTCCTCGAACGGCCGCACCGTCCCGTCCGCCACCAGCCACAAACGCTCAGCGCACGCCTCCACAAGGTGTTGGTCGTGGCTGATCAAAATCACAGCCCCCTCAAACGCATTAATCGCGTCCATCAGCGCCGTGCGGCTGTCGATGTCGAGGTGGTTGGTCGGCTCGTCCAAAATCAGAAGGTTCGCCCCCTCCATGGTGGCAAGCCCGAGGAGCAGCTTGGCGCGCTCACCGCCCGACAGGTCCTTTGCGGGCGTATCCATCCGCTCCGTACCCAAACCCATCTGCGCGACCTTCGCGCGAATCTCAGCTTCGCCGTTGTCGAACTTCATGGCCGCGCGGACGTGTTCAAACGCGCTTTCGGCGGGGCGGAGCTCATCCAGCTGATGCTGCGCGAAATACGCGATCTGCATGCGCTCAGCCCGCGTGACGTGCCCGTCCATGGGGTCAAGCCGCCCGGCGAGGAGCTTTGCCAGCGTCGACTTCCCGTTACCGTTGGCGCCCAGCAGCGCGATGCGGTCATCGTCATCGATGCGCAAACTGAGCCGCTTCAACACCGGCGCGCCGCCATAGCCGAGCGACACGCGCTCGGTCGCAATGATCGGCGGTGCGAGTGTGCGCTTGGGCGCCGGAATGCGGATCGGCGGCATTGATTCATCAAGCACAGGCTCGATGCTTTCCATCTTCTCCAGCATCTTGACCCGGCTTTGCGCCTGCCGCGCCTTCGTCGCCTTGGCCTTAAACCGCGCGACAAACGCCTCAAGCCGCGCGCGCTCCTCAGCCTGCTTCACCGCCCGCCGCGCTACAGCCTCAGCCCGCGCCCGCCGCTGCCGTTCAAACTCAGAGTAGTTGCCGCGGTAGTGGACGAGCTTTCCCTGATCCACGTGCACGATCTGCTTGGCCACAGTGTTCAGCAAATCCCGGTCGTGGCTAATCACCACCACCGTGTGCGGGTAACGCGCCAGATAGCTCTCCAGCCACACCGTCCCCTCAAGGTCGAGGTAGTTGGTGGGCTCATCGAGCAGCAACAGGTCCGGCTCCAAAAACAGGATCGCGGCCAACGCAACCCGCATACGCCAACCGCCAGAAAACGACGCGCAAGAGCGCTGCTGCGCCGCCTCATCGAACCCGAGCCCCGCAAGGATCGTCGCCGCCCGCGCCTCCGCGGCATAGGCGTCGATATCGCCAAGCCGGGTGTGGATTTCCCCAATCCGCGCAGCGTCCGTCGCCGTCTCGGCCTCAGCCAGCAGTGCGGAGCGCTCAGTGTCCGCCGCGAGCACGGTCTCGATCAGCGAAGCCTCCGTCCCAGGCGCCTCCTGCGTCACCCGCCCAATCTTGACGTTCTCGCCCAGCTCAATGCTGCCGCTTTCGGCCGAGAGCTCGCCGGTGATGAGGTTGAACAGCGTGGTCTTCCCGCAGCCATTGCGCCCCACAAGGCCGACTTTCGTCCCCGACTGGATGATCGCGTCCGCCTCCTCAAACAGGGTGCGGCCGTCAATGCGGTAGGTCAGGCGGCGAATGGTCAGCATGGCGCTTAACTGCCCCGCACCGCCGCAGACCTCAAGCGGGAAGGAGGCTAAGATCTCAACACGCCGCCAGCATCCATCGCAGATCCTGGCGTGCGCGCATCACAGATCAGAGCGCCATCCCTTCCCCGGTGTCGCGCTGGTAGTAGGCCAGATCCATCGACGGTGCTTTGCCAGTCAGCCTGGTCAACATCGCATGGCACTGACCGCGGTGATGGGTCTGGTGGTTGAACATGTGCACCGCCGCGGGCGCGATAGGCTGGCTAAAGTGGTTGCCGTTGCGCTGGTAGCTGAAAACGCCGTCAAAATCGGCCGCCTCCACAAACCGATCGATGGCATCGTCGGTCGCCGCGCGCTCAGCCCTCAGCCCGTCCTTCGTGTCGGCAAGGATCTGATCGAGCGCCAGCGGGGGCGAGCCAAAACCCTCGAACCGCGACAACCAAATCCGGTCCCCCACCAAGATGTGGTTCAGCGTGCCGTGGAGCGACGTGAACGCCACCTGCAAATCGCGCCGATAGTCCTCTTCGGGCAACGCATGCGCCGCGTCGTACAAAAGGGCGTTGGCCCAGCGGTTATAGCGACCCATCATCCCAAAGTGCTTGCGCATCGTGATCCTCCCTCGGCGGTTGCGGCCCCCGGCGCTGCCAGCCTATAGCGCTCCCAACATTTGCCAAACACGCCCCAAGGAACCAATCAGCGATGGCCATCGAACGCACCTTCTCCATGATCAAGCCGGATGCCACGGCCCGCAACCTCACCGGCAAGATCACCGACCGGCTGGAAAGCGCAGGGCTGCGCGTGGTGGCCGCCAAACGGGTCAAGATGTCGAAAGAGCAGGCCGAGGCCTTCTACGCCGTCCACAAAGAGCGCCCGTTCTACGCGGAACTGACCACGTTCATGTCCTCCGGCCCCACCGTGGTGCAGGTCTTGGAAGGCGAAAACGCCATCCTCAAAAACCGCGAAATCATGGGCGCCACCAACCCCGCCGAAGCTGCACCCGGCACCATCCGCGCCGACTTTGCCCAGTCCATCGGCGAAAACGCCGTGCACGGCTCTGACGCACCGGAAACAGCGGCTGAAGAGATCGCGTTCTGGTTCTCCGGCAGCGAGATCGCAGGCTAATGCGCCTCATCGGGCGCAACCTCAGCCCTTACGTGCGGCGCATCGCGATCTGGTGCGCGCTCCAGGGCCGCGCGCTTGAGCGGTCCGAGTGGGCGCCAGTCGATCCCGCGATCAAGGGCGACCTGTCCCGGATGAACCCGGTCCTGCGCGTCCCCGCCCTGGAGCTCGACGACGGCAGCTGCCTCATAGAAACCTTCGCCATCTGCGACTGGCTGGATGAAACGGGCTCGCTCCGTCTGGTGCCAGCCGCCGGCGTCGAACGACGCGACACGCTCCAGCGCATCGCGGTGGCGACCTCCACCACCGAAAAGGTCGTCGCGCTCGTCTACGAGACCAACCGCAGGCCGCCTGAGTTCCACTTTCCGCAATGGCGCGACCGGCTGGTTGAGCAAATCCAAGGGGGCCTTGCCGCCATGGAGGCCAAAGCGCCGGAGACGTTCTATGGCGGCGACAGCCCCGACGGGTCAGACATTGCAACCGTCTGCGCCTACCAGATGGCAGAGGTCACCAACCCGTTCCTCTTGGAGCCGGGCTACCCCAAGCTCGCCGCCCTTGCCGGGCGGGCGATGGCGCTCGCGCCGTTCGCGGACACCAAGCCTCAGATGTAGGCTTTGGCCCGGGCAAGCAGCGCCTCGGCCTTCACAAGATGCGGGCGGTCGATCATCCGGCCGTCCAACCCAATCGTTCCCGCATCGGGGGCGGCGGCGAACGCATCCACAATTGCCTGAGCCTCCGCGATGGCGGCGTCCGTCGGTGTAAAGGCGGCATTGATCGGCTCCACCTGCGCCGGATGGATCGCCATCTTGCCCAAGAAGCCGTCCGCAGCCGCCGCAGCGCAGTCGGCAGCAAACCCCTCAGCATCCCGAAAATCGGCGTAGATCGTATCGATGGGCTGCACACCAGCCGCCACCGCCCCGGCGAGACACAGCGTTCGCGCCAGTTGAAACGTGTGGGTCCACTCGCCAGCCGCGTCGCGCGTGCGCACAGCACCCAGCACGGTCGACAAATCCTCAGCGCCCCACGCCATACCGGTCAGCCGCTGAGACGCACCGCCATAACTGCCAAGGCCAAACAGCGCCGGCGCCGTCTCAGTGGCAATTGCCATGATCTTCGTCGCCCCATCATCGAGCCCATGCTGGGCCTCCAACACGGCAAGGCGCACCGAAAGGTCAGCGACGTCGGCCCCACGCTCGGACTTCGGCAACACGATGATGTCCGGCCCCGCCGCCATCACCCCCGCCAAATCGTCATCGGCAAGGCCAGACGTCAGCGGGTTGATCCGCACTGCCGCCCGCCCCGGAACGTTCGCGATAGCCTCTCGCACCATGTCCCGTGCCACAGGCTTGCGGGCTTCAGCGACCGAGTCCTCCAGGTCAAAAATGATGATGTCGGCCGGGGAGGTGGCCGCCTTAGCGAGCTTCTTTTCCGAATCGCCCGGAATAAACAGCCAAGAGCGCATCAGGCCGCCTCAGCGGGCCGCTTGCGCATCATCGCGGTCCGCGTCGTCACCGCCACCACAACATCGTCCTGGTTCACCGCCGTGTGCTCCAGCTCCACCAGCCCCACGTCGGGCCGCGACCGGCTTTCCCGCTTCGACAGGACCTTGGTGGTCGCGTAGATCGTGTCGCCGTGAAAAACTGGGTGCGGAAATTTCGTCTCCTTCATCCCAAGGTTTGCCACCGTCGTCCCGATGGTCAGATCATTCACCGTGATCCCAATCAGAAGCCCCAGCGTGAACAGCGAATTCACAATCGGCTGTCCCCACTCGGTGTGACGCTCGCAAAAGTGCCGGTCGATGTGCAGCGGCTGCGGGTTCAGCGTCATGTTGGAGAACAGCATGTTGTCCATCTCCGTCACCGTGCGTGACAGCCCATGCTTGTGGATGGCGCCTTCTTCAAAATCCTCGAAATACAGCCCCGCCATCGCCGCCTCCTCAGTCGGTGAATTGTTCTGACAATATGCGCTCGTCCCACGAGTGGTCGGGGTCGAACATGATGATGCAGCTGGCATCGGCATCTTCGCTCACCTCGACCTTCGCAACGCGGCGCACCTCCTCATGGTCAGCCGCAGCCGCCACGGGTCGCTTCTCCACCTCAAGGCAGGTGAGCGTCACCGTCACGTGGTTGGGCAGCAGCGCCCCCCGCCAGCGCCGCGGCCGGAAGGCCGAGATGGGGGTCAGCGCCAAAAGGCTCGAGTTGATCGGCAAGATCGGCCCGTGCGCTGACAAATTGTATGCCGTCGACCCCGCGGGCGTCGCAACCAAGACGCCATCGCAAATCAGCTCCGGCAGCCGCGAACGGCCATCGATCTCAATGCAGAACTTCGCTGCCTGGTGGGTTTGACGCAGCAACGACACCTCGTTGATCGCGTTAGCGCGGAACACCTCACCGTTGATGTCGGTCGCCACCATCGCGAGCGGCCGGATGGTCTGGGGCTCAGCCACCGCCAGCCGCGCCGGCAGATCGTTGGCGCGAAAATCGTTCATCAAAAAGCCAACCGAGCCGCAATTCAGCCCGAATGTCGGAATGCCTGTCGACATGAACCGATGGAGGGATGACAGCATCATCCCATCGCCGCCGACGGCGACAACCACGTCCGCATCGTCGGGGTCACGGTGGCCGTATCGCTTGGTGAGATCCGCCACCGCGCTGCGCGCTTGAGGCGTGTCGGCAGCGAGAAAGGCGATGCGCTCGCGTGGCTCGCCGCTGGTCGTCGCTGTCATGGGCCGTCCGCTCCTCCGCTGCGCGAACCTGACGCGGTTTCGCGCAAGGTCAACAGATGGCTGGCAGCGGGGAGGCCAGTGCCCCTTGCCGCAAAGGCGCCAATCGTCAGTCGGCGCTTGCGCATGACCACCCCATTGCGGTTAGCCCATGGGGTGTAGTGTCGGGAGTCCACGCCATGTCCGAGGTCAGCGAGGCCGCAATCAAACAAGCGCTGGCCAACATCAGCGCTGCCGGTGTGCCACTCAGCGAGTGCATCACGCACATCACGCTGTCCGCCGGCCGGGTGGGGATCGCGCTCACCGCCCCACCGGATGCCACAGCGGAGGAACTCGCCGCCGCCCGCGCCGCCGCCACGGCAGCCGTTGAAGCGATTGATGGCGTTGAGGACGTGCTCGTCGCGGTGCTGACCGAGAGCAGCCAGACCCCCAATCAGATCACGTCCGCGCCACCCAAACGCAACGGACGCCCCGCGCCCTCACAAGCGGGGCCAGCCGCGCCCGAAGCCGAGCCGCCCCGCAAGAAAAAGCGCAGCCTCCTTCAGATGGCGCGGTTGCGCGGTACGGAGCCCGAACCCGAGCCGCCCACCAGCCAAATCACGCGCATCATTGCCGTGGCGTCGGGCAAAGGCGGCGTCGGCAAATCCACTGTGTCGATAAACCTGGCCGTGGCGCTGGCGGAGCTGGGCCAAACCGTCGGGCTCCTCGACGCCGACATTTACGGCCCGTCTGTCCCCATCATCACCGGCGCTACCGGCCATCGCCCTCCCACCGGCAGCGGGATGGTCCCGGTCCGCGTCCACGGCATCCAAGCCATGTCCATCGGCTTCTTGGTCGATCCCGAAAAGGCCGTCGTCTGGCGTGCCCCCATGGCGACCGGCGCGCTCGGCCAGCTCCTACGCGATACGCAATGGGGTAAGCTCGACACGCTGATCATCGATATGCCGCCCGGTACCGGTGACATTCAGCTTTCCCTCGCCCAAAGTGCCGCGCTCGCCGGCGTGGTGCTGGTCACGACCCCGCAAGACCTTGCGCTGGCGGACGTGCGCAAAGCCGCCGCCATGTTCGCGTCCGTCAACATCCCCATCGTTGGCGTCGTGGAAAACATGTCGACGTTCATCTGCCCCAAGTGCGGCGCCGCCACGCCAATCTTCGGCGAGGGTGGGGGTGAAGCTGAGGCGAAAGCGCGTGGCGTACCCTTCCTGGGCCGCATCCCACTCGCCATGGCGGTCCGCGAGGCGTCCGACGCCGGAACGCCCATCGCCCTTCAGGATGGACCCGTCGCCGACGCCTACGCCGCCATCGCCGGCAACGTCGTCGCCGCATTCGCCGGCAAACCGGAGCGCCCGTTCCCAAAAATTACGTTTGAGGACGCCTAAGCGGCGGCGCCCTTGTAAACGTCCTGGAACGCGTCGCGCAGCTTCGTCTTCTGGATCTTGCCCGTCGCCGTGTGCGGAATCTCGCTCACAAACGTCACCTCGTCCGGCAGCCACCACTTGGCGATGTGCGGCCGCATGCTGTCCAAAATCGCGGCCCCATCTTGCGCCGCCCCAGGCTGCGGCACGATCACCAACAGCGGCCGCTCATCCCACTTCGGGTGCGGCACACCAATGACGGCCGCCTCAGCCACATCCGGGTGCAGCATCGCAAGGTTCTCAAGGTCGATGGACGAAATCCACTCGCCCCCCGACTTGATCACATCCTTCGACCGGTCGGTGATCTTCATAAAACCGTCGGGCGAAATGTGCGCCACGTCGCCGGTATCGAACCAACCGTCCTCGTCGAAATTCTCCGCCCCCGCGTTCTTGAAATAGGCGCCAGCCACCGCCGGTCCGCGCACCTTCAGCCGACCAAACGTCTTGCCGTCGTGGGGCAGCTCCCGGTTCTCGTCGTCGGTCACCTTCATCTCCACCGTGTACGGCACCCGCCCTTGGGTGTCCTTCAGCGCCAGCTTGTCCTCAGCGCTGATACTGTCGTGCTGCGGCAGAAGCGAAGCGACTGTCCCCAGCGGGCTCATCTCGGTCATTCCCCACGCGTGGAGCACCTCAACGCCGTAAATCTCCTCGAACTTCTTCGTCATCGCCGGCGGACAGGCACTGCCACCGATCACCACCCGCGACAGGCTCGAGAGGCGCTGCCCCGTGCTTTCCATATGCTTGAAGAGGCCAAGCCACACCGTCGGAACGGCGGCCGAGAACGTGACGCCCTCATCCTCCATCAGCTCGTACACTGACGCGCCATCAAGCGCCGCGCCAGGTAGCACAAGCGCAGTCCCATTGAGCGGCGCGGAAAAGGCGAGGGACCACCCGTTGGCGTGGAACATCGGCACAATGGGCATCACCACATCGCGCGCAGACAGCCCGAGTACGTCGGGGACCGACATCCCCAGCGCATGGAGCACGTTCGACCGGTGAGAGTAGACAACGCCCTTCGGAAGCCCAGTCGTGCCGGACGTGTAGCACATGCCGCACGGCGCCGTTTCAGGCACGCTCACCCACGGGTGCGGCTCAGCCCCGTCCAGCCAATCGTCCCACGCTGTCACCTCAAGGCTCGTCTCCGGCACATCCGCCCGGTCGGCGAGCACGATGATCTGGCGCACCGTCGTCAGCTGATCGCGGAGTTTCTCCAAGAGCGGAAGAAAGGTGATGTCGGTGAACATGATGCGATCTTCCGCATCGTTCACGATGAACGAGATCTGCTCCTCAAACAGGCGCGGGTTCACCGTGTGGTGCACCAGCCCCGCACCCATCACCCCATACCAGAGCGACAAGTGCCGGTCTGTGTTCCAGCACAGCGCGCCCACCCGCTCGCCGGGCGCAAGACCACTCGCCACCAAGCGCCCGGTGATTTTTTGGGCTTCGGTGTGAACGTCGGCGTAGGTGGTGCGGGCAATGCGTCCATCCGCACGACGCGCCACAACCTTGCGGTCGCCGTGCCAGCGCGCGGCGTGGTCAAGAATGGTGTGGACCAGCAACGGCCAATCCTGCGGTGCGCCCTGCATGGGCATCCTCCCGGCGGTGTTCTTGTTGC
>CAKZYH010000412.1 GCA_937884725.1 uncultured Paracoccaceae bacterium | reverse complement strand
TTCAGGCGCACGTCGAAAAGCTGCTTCATCCGCGCCTCCACGGCGTCGGGCAACTTTCGAGTAACAATCACGAGGTCGGTCATGGGCCAAAACCCTGGCGAAGAAGCGTGGTTGCTAGGAAATTGGTAACGAATGAGCAACCCTCGCTGGGCAAACTGAAGGCTCCGCATTCACCGGGAGCCAACCCATGCGCCGTTTTGCCCTCGCCCTTTTGGCGGCACTGAGCATCGAGCCTGCCGTTGCCGCCGAACCACTCGGGCGCGGCGCGAGCGGCTTTCCCATCCCACGCTTTGTCTCGCTGTCCTCCGATAAGGTGAACGTGCGGATGGGCCCAACCCACCAGCACAAGGTCAAGTGGACCTTCATCAAGTCGGGCCTTCCGGTCGAGGTGGTCAGCGAGCACTTTAACTGGCGCCGCGTGCGCGATGCTGATGGGGAAGAGGGCTGGATCCACCATACGCTGTTATCCGGCCGGCGGACGGGCCTAATCAGCCCGTGGAGCCGACAAGCCACGCTTCCGCTGCGCGCCAGACCCAACGAAAATGCAAAGACGGCTGCGCTGTTGGAGCCGTCGGTTCTGGTGGAGATCGATGGTTGCGATGGGACGTGGTGCGCCGTTTCGGCCGGGCGCGTGAGTGGATTTGTCCAACAAAGAATTTTGTGGGGCGTTTATCCCAATGAGCGGCTAGACTGACTTGATTGCTGCGGCGGATCAGCGCTTCGGCCGGATCCGCACCACAACATCAACGCGGGTGATTTCCATCCCTTCTGGCGCCTCAGGCACGCGGGACAACTCGAACGTTTCGCTCGGAATGTCCGTGACGTCGCCATTGGTCTCGTCGAAGAAGTGATGGTGATCGTCGACGTTGGTATCAAAATAGGTTTTTGTTCCGTCCACGGCGATTTCGCGCAACAGCCCTGCCTCAGTGAACTGATGGAGGGTGTTGTAGACGGTCGCCAGCGAAACGGGCACGCGGTTTGTGATCGCCTCTTCGTGAAGAACTTCGGCCGAGAGGTGACGGTGCCCTTTGGAGAACATGAGTTCGCCGAGCGCTAACCGCTGCCGCGTCGGCCGCAGCCCGGCAGTTTTGAGCATCCCTTTGGTGTCGAGACCGGCCGGTCGCACCTGCTTGGCGCCATCCATCGTGTCGCGGGTAAAGAAAACAGCCATGATTGTCCTGAACGCAAAGTTCCGCCGCGCGGCGATCACACCGCCCTTACAACATAACAATGTCGTGGCCATCAATCAACGCCAACGCTCAGCGCAGCACGCTAAACGCTTGTCAACTGATCCGCTAACCGCATAACACGCGCATCCGCGGTGGCGCGCAAGCGTTGTAACGCCGCGGCGGAAGAAGGATTTGAGCCTTTATGGCATTTGATGTGAGCACACGGCGCTCGGCCTACGAATATGAAGACCTGTTGGCCTGTGGCCGTGGCGAACTCTTTGGACCGGGCAATGCCCAGCTGCCTTTGCCCCCGATGCTCATGTTTGACCGCATCAGCGCCATTGCCGAAGACGGCGGCGCGAATGGCAAGGGCATGATCCGCGCTGAGCTGAACGTGCGGCCCGACCTTTGGTTTTTTGCCTGCCACTTTAAGGGCGACCCTGTTATGCCGGGCTGCCTCGGGCTTGATGCGCTGTGGCAAATGCTGGGCTTTTTCCTCGGCTGGCTGGGTGCTGAGGGCCGCGGCCGGGCGATTGGCACGGGCTCCGTCAAGCTGTCCGGCCAGGTGCAGCCAACCGTGAAATCGCTCGAGTATGGCGTGGAGCTGAAGCGCGTGATGCGCTCAAAGCTGGTGCTTGGCATCGGCGATGGTTGGCTGAAAGCCGATGGCGAGACCATCTACAAGGCTGACGACCTTCGGGTCGGCCTCTTTAAAGACAACAACTGACAGCGCTTTTGCGCGGAGACCAACATGCGACGCGTGGTGATTACAGGCATGGGTATCGTTTCGCCTCTTGGCGGCACGACCCAAGAGGTGGCGGCTTCGCTGCATGACGGGCGATCAGGCATTTCCCGCGCTGCCGAATACGCAGAGCTTGGCTTTCGCTGCCAAGTTCACGGTGCGCCTTCGCTAGACCCGGCGGACAGTGTGGACCGGCGCGCCATGCGCTTCCACGGCGGCGGGACCGCCTGGAACCATGTGGCGATGGACCAGGCCATCCTGGAGGCTGGGCTTGAACCCCATGAGGTGTCCAACGAGCGCGCTGGCATCGTGATGGGATCGGGCGGCCCTTCGACGCGCGCGATCGTTGAGGCAGCGGACACGACCCGCGATAAGGGCCCAAAGCGGATTGGCCCTTTTGCGGTGCCCAAGGCGATGTCCTCGACCGCGTCGGCAACGCTCGCAACTCACTTTAAAATCAAGGGGTTGAACTACTCGATATCCGCCGCATGCGCGACCACCAACATCTGCATCGGCCACGCGGCCGAGCAGATCGCGTTCGGCAAGCAGGACCTTGTATTCGCCGGCGGATGCGAGGATTTGGACTGGACGCTGTCCAACCTATTCGACGCCATGGGCGCCATGTCGAGCGGCTATAACCAGACCCCCGAGGTCGCGAGCCGCGCGTTTGATAAAAACCGGGACGGCTTCGTGATCGCAGGCGGCGCTGGCGTTCTGGTGCTGGAAGCCGAAGAGCACGCCAAGGCCCGCGGCGCCAACATCATCGCCGAAATCGTTGGCTACGGCGCGACGTCGGACGGCTACGACATGGTCCAGCCATCGGGCGAGGGGGCGGCGCGCTGCATGCAGCTTGCCATCGAGCAGGCTGGTGGGCGGCCCATCGACTACATCAACCCGCACGCCACCTCGACACCCATCGGCGACAAGCGCGAGATGGAGGCGGTGCGCACTGTCTTCGGTGACGCGATCCCAGCGATATCGGCGACCAAGAGCCTGTCAGGCCACTCGCTCGGCGCGGCGGGGGTCCACGAGGCGATTTACTCGCTGTTAATGATGCGCGGCGACTTCATTACCGCCAGCGCCCACATCGATGAGCTGGACCCTGAGTTTGCCGATATTCCGATTGTCCGCGAACGTCAGGACAACGCCGAACTCACCACGATCTTGTCGAACGGGTTTGGGTTTGGCGGCACCAACGCCGCGCTTGTGATGTCTCGCTATGACGGATGATGCGGCGGCTTCCGGCGCGGGCCTCATGGCGGGAAAGCGCGGCGTGGTGATGGGTGTCGCCAACGACCATTCCATCGCCTGGGGCATCGCCCGTCAGCTCCATGCCGAAGGGGCTCAGCTCGGCCTCACATTCCAGAACGATCAGTTCGGGCGCCGGGTGAAACCGCTGGCGCAGCAGGTGGATGCGGCCTTCCTGGAACGCTGCGATGTGGAGGATATCGCCACTGTCGATGCGGTGTTCGATAAGGCGGCCGCGGTCTGGGGTGAGTTGGATTTTTACGTCCACGCCCTCGCCTTCTCTGACCGAAACGAGCTGAAGGGCCTCTACGCAGACACCTCGCGGGAGAATTTTTCGCGCACCATGGTGATCTCCTGCTTCTCGTTCACCGAGGCCGCGAAACGGGCGGCCGCGCTCATGACGGGCGGCGGGTCGATGCTCACGCTGTCCTATGGCGGCGCTGTCCGGGTGATGCCGAACTACAACGTGATGGGCGTGGCCAAGGCGGCGCTTGAGGCGTCGGTGCGCTACCTTGCGGCGGACTTCGGCGGCCAGGGGGTGCGGGTGAACGCGCTCTCGGCCGGCCCGGTGCGCACGCTGGCAGGCGCTGGCGTCACGGATGCGCGGCTCATGTTCAACTATCAGCGCAAGCACTCGCCGTTACAGCGCACGGTGGTGATCGAGGAGATCGGCAAGACGGCGGCCTATCTCCTGTCGGACTACTCATCGGGTGTGACGGGCGAAGTGCACTACGTCGATTCTGGCTATAACATTATGTCGATGCCACGTCTCGCCGAACTCAAAGCTGAGGAGCGGCGCGAGGCCATCGAGGACCAGGTTGAGGCGCCCAGCGCGCTGGCACCCGGCCAGTGAGCGAGTGGCCGCCCCGACGCGACCGCCCCTATGTGAAGGTTTGCGGCCTCACAAACCCCGACCTTGCGGCGGCGGCAGTCGCGGCGGGGGCGGACATGATCGGCCTTGTCCATTTCGCCAGAAGCCCGCGGCATCTGGATTTTGACCACGCCCGCGAGGTAGCCGCTGCGGCGACCGGCGCCAGGGTCGTTGCGCTGACGGTGGATGCCGATGACGCAACGCTCGATGAGATCGATCGCCTCGTCGGGCCAGACATTTATCAGCTGCACGGCCGCGAGACACCGGAGCGCGTTGCGGCCGTGTCGGCGCGCTACGGCAAGCCGGTGATCAAGGCCGCCGGCGTTCGCGATGCAGCAGACATTGAGGCTGCCCTCGCCCACGACGCGCTGCTGCTTCTTGATGCCAAGCCGCCGAAAGATGCCTCGCGGCCGGGCGGCAATGGCGAGGCGTTTGATTGGGACCTGTTGTCCGTAGTTCCCACCGAACGGGCGTTTGTTCTCGCAGGCGGTCTCAATCCGGAAAATGTCGCGGATGCGGTGGAGCGGACCAAGCCGTACGCGGTCGACGTCTCCTCAGGCGTGGAGACGGGCGGGCTCAAGGATCCGGACAAAGTCCGCGCCTTTATCGCGGCGGTCAAACAGGCTGCGTTGGCGTAACAGTCAGCGCAGGCCGCTCGTCACGGCGCCAGGCACCGCGCGATCGTCGATGAGACAAAACGCTCAGGCCGCCCCGCACTGCAGCTGAGGCGGCTTGGCGAGGCGTGGTAACGCGCCGCTCACGCGTAGGTGATGTGAATGTCAAAGATCACCGGGCCACCTACGCTAATGCGCAAATTGCGGGGGGCGCGGACAATGATGTCGACGAATTCAGAGCCTCTATCCATCGATCACGTCACTTTGGCTGTCATCGACCTTGCAGAGATGCAGGGCTTTTACCGCGATGTTGTCGGCCTGACGGTCATTGGCGCGTCAAGCACCGAGGTCGTGCTTGGCGTCGACGGGCGAGCGCTGATCGTGTTGCAACATCGCCCGAACGCGCGCCGTTGGCGACCTCATGAGGCGGGCCTCTACCACACCGCGGTCCTGCTGCCGTCGCGCCGCGCTCTGGGCGCCTTCCTGAAGCACGCTGAGGCGGTGGGGCAGGCTTTTTCCGGCGCCGCGGACCATGGCGTGAGTGAGGCGGTGTATTTCAGCGATCCAGAAGGGAACGGCGTGGAGGTCTACGCCGACCGACCCGCCTCGGAGTGGCTGGTGAAGGGCACAGAGATCGCGCTTTACAACGACCCGCTGGACTTCGACGCCATCAAGGCCTCCGCGATCGAGCCTTGGGCGGGCGCACCGTCCGGCACGACCATCGGGCACGTCCACCTTCAGGTGGGTGACATCGACGCGGCTGAAGCGTTTTGGACGACCGGGCTTGGCATGGCGCTGACCAATGCGGGCCCCGACGTGCGCTTCCTCAGCACCGGCGGCTATCACCACCACGTGGCGGTCAACACCTGGCACAGCGCCGGCGCTGCGCGGGCCGATCAACCCCGTTCGGGCCTTGCCGAGCTGGTGCTGAGCGCTGACGGCCCGACCTTTGCCGATCTTTCGGCCCGCCACCCCGGCGGCGCGATCATTGACCCGTGGGGGCTCGCTATTCGGTTGGAGCCTCGCTTGACGGCCCGCCGCGCCGCGTGATTTTTCGGCGGGCAAGGGAGGCCCGCCATGACGATCCAAGAGCGACCCAATAGCTATCGCAACGGCCCGGACGAGCGAGGCCGTTTCGGCATTTTCGGCGGCCGCTTCGTCGCCGAAACGCTGATGCCGCTCATCCTGTCGCTGGAAGAGGCGTACGACGCCGCCCGCAACGACCCAGCGTTTGCCGCTGAGCTGGCAGGCCTTGGCAAGGATTACATCGGCCGCCCATCGCCGCTCTATTTCGCGGAGCGGCTGACGGCGGAGCTGGGTGGGGCGCAGATTTGGTTTAAGCGCGATGAGCTGAACCACACCGGCAGCCACAAGATCAACAACTGCATCGGCCAGATCTTGCTCGCCAAACGCATGGGCAAGACGCGCATCATCGCGGAGACGGGCGCCGGGCAGCATGGTGTGGCGACCGCCACGGTTTGCGCCCGGTTTGGCCTGCCCTGCGTCGTCTACATGGGCGCCAAAGACGTTGAGCGGCAGGCGCCAAACGTTTTTCGGATGAAGCTTTTGGGCGCTGAGGTGGTGCCGGTGACGGCGGGCGCGGGCACGCTGAAAGACGCCATGAACGAGGCGCTGCGGGACTGGGTCGCGAGCGTTGACAACACTTACTACCTGATCGGTACTGCAGCGGGCCCGCACCCTTATCCGCGTATGGTCCGCGACTTTCAGTCCGTGATCGGCACTGAGGCGCGGGCGCAAATGCTGGAACAAGCCGGCAAACTGCCCGACTTGGTCGCGGCCTGCGTTGGCGGCGGGTCGAACGCCATTGGCCTATTCCACCCGTTCCTTGACGATCCGTCGGTGGACATTGTGGGCATTGAGGCAGGCGGCAAAGGGCTTGAGGGCGACGAGCACTGCGCATCGCTGACAGCGGGCCAGCCTGGCGTACTCCACGGCAACCGGACGTATCTGTTGCAGGACTCCGATGGCCAAATTTTGGAGGGCCACTCCATCTCCGCCGGTCTTGATTACCCTGGGATCGGCCCGGAGCACGCGTGGCTCAAGGAAACCGGGCGCGTGCGTTACGTGCCGGTGGGCGATGCCGATGCGCTGGACGGCTTCCAGCTTCTGGCCCGCACTGAAGGGATTTTGCCGGCGCTGGAGCCGGCGCACGCCTTGGCCCACATTGCCAAAATCGCGCCCAGCATGTCGCCCGACAGCACGATCCTCATGAACCTTTGCGGTCGCGGCGATAAGGACGTCCACACCGTGGCAGCGGCTCTGGAAGCGCGGGCTTCGGCAGCGCACTAGCGCGTGACCTAATGGAGGGGCGGACGGGGCCGCCCCGCTATTTCCGCTGCGGGTGCCGTTCGGCGGTGCCGCGTTTCGCGCGACCACATCCGTTGCAACGCGGCTCTTCCCTTGACGGCAGCCCCTGTGGCGCGCTGTGAAGCGGTAACGAATTTTGTTGAAAGAGCGCCCCATGAGCCGCCTTGCCGCCCGTTTCCAAGAGCTGCGCCATGAAGGGCGCGCCGGGCTCGTCACCTACGTCACTGCCGCCGATCCCGACATTCCGACGTCCGCCAAGGTCCTGACAGCGCTCGCTGAGGGCGGGGCGGATATCATCGAGGTCGGAATGCCGTTCACCGATCCGATGGCCGACGGTCCCGCGATCCAGGCCGCCTCGCGCAGAGCGCTGGAGGCTGGCGGTTCGCTCCAAGCCACGCTCGATCTGGTGGCAGGCTTCCGCAAGAGCGACGACAAGACCCCAATTGTGCTGATGGGGTACTACAACCCCATTTATCGCAGGGGCGTGCGCGAGTTTTTGATCGCCGCGCGGGACGCTGGGGTGGATGGCTTGATCGTCGTCGATCTGCCGCCGGAGGAGGATGACGAACTCTGCCTTCCGGCGCGTTCGGCGGGGCTAGACTTCATCCGCCTCGCGACCCCGACCACGGACGATGCGCGTTTGCCCGCGGTTCTGCAAAACACTTCGGGGTTCCTGTACTACGTTGCGATTGCAGGGATTACCGGGACCGCCAGCGCAGCGCAGAGCGATGTTGCTGCTGCGATGGCAAGGCTTAAAGGGGCGACGGCGCTTCCCGTGGCCGTGGGCTTTGGGATCAAGACGCCAGACCAGGCCGCCGCCATCGCGCGGGTGGCTGACGGTGTAGTCGTAGGGTCAGCGATTGTTGACATTATCGCGAGGTCCGAGCCGGGCGATGCGCCAGCTGCGGTGGCGGAGTTTGTGGGCAGCCTCGCCTGCGGAGTTAAGCGCGCCAGAGACAGCGAAGCCGCCTAATCTTGAAAGCAGGACGGCCGCGCCGTAGCTGCACATTATCATAGCGAAGGGTCGCTTCCGTGAACTGGATTTCCTCCGTCGTCCGTCCAAAAATCTCATCCTTTTGGACGAAGCGGGATGTGCCGAAAAACCTCTGGATCAAGTGTCCGGATACCGGCGAAATGGTGTTTCACCGGGATCTGGAGCAGAACCAGTGGGTGGTGCCGGGCTCGGGCTTCCACATGCGCATGCCGGTCGATGCGCGGCTCAATGACCTCTTCGACAACGGCGCGTATGAGACCGTCGAGATCCCCAGCGTTCCGCAGGACCCGCTGCGGTTTCGCGACGAGCGGCGCTATCAGGACCGGCTGAAGGACGCGCGCGCCAAGACCGGCCGCGACGATGCTGTTGTGATCGCGGCGGGCACCATTGAGGCGCTGTCGGTGACCGTGGCCGTGCAGGACTTTGCGTTCATGGGCGGCTCTCTCGGGATGGCAGCAGGCGAGGCAATCATCACCGGCGCGCAGCACGCGCTCTCGGCCCGCACGCCGTACGTCCTCTTCGCAGCCTCTGGCGGCGCGCGGATGCAGGAGGGTATTTTATCGCTGATGCAGCTGCCACGCACCACGGCAGCCATCATTGCGCTGCGCGAGGCCGGCCTTCCCTACGTTGTTGTTTTGACCAACCCGACCACCGGCGGCGTCACAGCGAGCTACGCGATGATCGGCGACGTGCACATCGCCGAGCCAGGTGCACTGATCGGCTTTGCCGGGCCGCGGGTCATCGAGCAGACCATTCGCGAAAAGCTCCCCGCCGGCTTCCAGCGGGCGGAGTATCTGCTGGATCACGGCATGGTGGACATGGTGGTTCATCGCCACGAGCTGCGGCACACTCTGGCGAAGCTGTTGCGTGTGCTGACCCATCAGCCGGCGCACAATGGGGTGGCGACGCTCGCACTGCCGAACGACGCGGTCACTGCACCTTCGCCTGCCGAGGTGTGAATTGGACGGTCACACGCCCATGATGGAGCGCTTGGCGGCGCTCCACCCTAAGAAAATCGATCTTTCGCTAGGCCGCATGCAAGCGCTGCTTGCCAAGATGGGCCATCCGGAGACCCGTTTGCCGCCGGTGATCCATGTGGCAGGGACGAACGGTAAGGGCAGCGTTGCCGCCATCATCCGCTCGATCTTAGAGGCTGATGGAAAGCGGGTTCACGCCTACACCTCCCCGCATCTTGTGCGGTTCAACGAGCGCATTCGGCTTGGCGCGCCGGGCGGCGGGGAGCTCATCAGCGATGAGGCATTCGAGCACGCGTTAAGCCGCGCTGAGCTGCTCAACGATGGCGCAGCGATTACCGTCTTTGAGATCACCACGGCGGCCGCACTGCTGGCGTTCTCAGAGCATCCTGCGGACGTGGTGGTGCTCGAAGTGGGGCTCGGCGGGCGGCTCGATGCCACCAACGTTGTCGAGAAGCCGGCTGTGTCGGTGATCACCTCCATCGGCATGGATCACATGGACTATCTGGGCGACACGCTCGGCGAGATCGCTTTGGAGAAGGCGGGTATTTTCAAGCGCGGCTGCCCGGCGGTGTCGGCACCGCAGCGCAGCGATGTGTCCGATGTTATCGCGCGGGCGGCGCGGGCGGCGGGCGCACGGCTGAGCGCAGGCAACGAGGATTGGACGATCTCCTCGGAGAACGGCCGTATCGCCTACCAAGACGCACGCGGGCTGATCGACCTGCCGCAACCGCGCCTTGTGGGTCGGCATCAGTTCGTGAACACCGGGACAGCGGTCGCTGCGCTGCGCCAGTCGGACTTCGTCGAGAACCCGGAGGCGTTCGAGACCGGAGTTTTGCGCGCACAGTGGCCGGCGCGAATGCAGCGACTGACCACGGGACGGCTGATGGCGGATCTGCCCAACGGTGCTGAGCTTTGGCTTGATGGTGGCCACAACCCGGATGCGTCAGAGGCCATCGCCGGCACCCTTGCTGATCTGGAAGAACGTGTGTCGCGGCCCCTTTTTCTCATCGTGGGGATGCTCAACACCAAGGATGCGGTGGGCTACCTGAGGCCATTTGCGGGGCTCGCACGGCATGCGTTTACACTGCGCGTACCTGGCAGCCAGAACGCGTTCGAGGCGGGTGAGCTTGCCGAACGGGCTGACCGCGCAGGGTTGTCGGCCGAACCGGTCGGCTCAGTGCGCACTGCGCTGCGTCTCTTGGGCGAAAATTGGCGGTTCGAGCCGCCGCCGCGCATCTTGATCTGTGGCTCGCTGCACTTGGCAGGCGACGTCCTGGCGCAGAACGATACACCGCCCACGTGAGGCTCGGTGCGGGCCCGCCGCGCGCAAAGCAACGGAGCCATGAAACCACCGCGGAGCGCTTTTTTACGCCGGCGGCTTGCTCTAAGCACTTTGGCACCTCCAAGGATTAAGCGATGTCCATCAGCGCTGACGCAATTATCGACCGACGCCGAATGGCGCGCCGCATCGCGTTCTGGCGCGCGATTGCGATTTTGGTGGTGATCGGCGCGGCGATTGGCGCGATCTACTACACGCAGGGCTTCGACGAGAAGCACGTGGCGAGGCTGCCCATCAACGGCGCCATCATCGCTGATCGTCCACTGCTGAAGACCATCGCAAGCCTGAGGAAAAACGACAGCGTGTCCGGTGTGTTGGTGAGCATCAACTCGCCTGGCGGGACAACGGTGGGCGGCGAGCGGCTCTACAACGCGCTGCGCGATCTGGACACCACCAAACCTGTCGTGACCCACATCGGGGGGTTGGGCACCTCCGCTGGCTACATGGCGGCGATATCGAGCGAACATATCGTGGCGCAGCGCACGAGCATCACCGGCTCGATCGGCGTTCTCATCCAATATGGCCAAATGAGCGAGCTGTTGGACCGGATTGGGGTCTCAGTCAGCAAAGTGGATTCCGGGCCGCTTAAGGCGGAGCCAAACCCATTTGAACCCACTGACCCCGCCGCGATCGCCGTTTTGCAGTCGGTGGTGGACAGCACCTATGAGTGGTTTGTGGACCTTGTTGAGGAGCGTCGACCGCTCAGCCGGGACGAGATTCGAGAGCTGGCGGACGGCAGAATTTTCACCGGCCAACAGGCGCTCGAATTGGACCTGATCGACGCCATTGGTGGTGAGCGGGAGGCAATTGCCTGGCTTGAGAGCGAGCGTGATGTGCCGACGGGTTTGCCAGTGCGCACGTACGAGCCGAGCGAAACAGACGGCTTTGGGCTGGGGTCAATGCTCCGTGCCATGCTTCTTGATACTTTTTTCAGCGCGTTGAATATCGATAATCCGTTGACCCTGCGACATGACGGTGCAGAATTTGGTGGCGTATGGTCGATCTGGCAGGCCAGTGACGGGTGAGCGTCGGGGGCGGCACTGTGATAAAATCTGAACTCATTACCAGGCTGGCGGCAAAGAACCCGCACCTTTATCAGCGGGAAGTGGAAGGCGTCGTGAACGCAATCTTTAAGGAGATCGCTGACGCGATGCGCGACGGCAACCGGGTCGAGCTTCGTGGCTTTGGCGCGTTCTCCGTGCGGCTGCGCCAACCGCGCCTTGGCCGAAACCCGCGCACCGGCGAGCCGGTGGATGTGACCGAGAAGTCGGTCCCATTTTTCCGCACCGGCAAAGAAATGCGAGAGCGCATCAACGAAAGCCGCGCCTGACCCTTTATCAGGCGCGTTCCTTGTCGGCCGGCGGTTACTTAACCGTTTCGCCGACGCCGCGCTCTGGCACGATCACTTTGCTCGCTCCATCGCCGAGGGCGTCTTTGAATTCGTCGACGGTGCCGGTGAGGAGCCCGAACGTTCCGTAGTGGCAGGGCACTATGGTTGAGAAGTCGAAGAAGCGCTTGCAGGCAAAGGCGGCTTGTTTCGGGCCCATGGTGAACCGATCGCCGATCGGTATTAGGCCGACCTGCGGCGCGTAAAGCTCCTGGATCAGCGCCATATCGCCAAAAACGCCTGTATCTCCAGCGTTGTAGAGCACCGGACCGCCGGACTTCGGCGTCACGACAAAACCGACCGGGTTGCCGAGATAGACGATCCCGTCGGGGGTTACCGTCGCCGATGAGTGCCAAGCGTTGACGAACGCCACGGTGAACGAGCCGCAATCGATTTCGCCGCCATGGTTGCCTGGCTCAACGTTAGCGACGCCTTTGCCCGAGAGAAATTGGATGATCTCGTAGCTCGCCACGACGGTGGCGCCTGTTTCGGCGGCGATGGCAGCGGTATCGCCCACGTGGTCGTCGTGCCCGTGGGTAAGCAGGATGTGCGACACGCGCTCGGCCGCCTCCGTCCAGCCACCGTCCCAGGTGGGATTGCCGGTGAAGAATGGGTCGAACAGGACGGCCGTTCCGTCAAAGTCGAGGCGGAAGGTGGAGTGTCCGTACCAAGTGATTTTCATGGGAGCGCTGTTCCATCTGTTTTGACTTGGTTAGGCCCACTGGCGCGGCACCGCATCAAAAAACATGAGCGACGGCAGCGTGGACATCAGTGGCGCTCAGGGTTCCGGCGTCAGCGTTGCGAGGCCACGGGTGAGGACCTTGCGGGTGAGCGTGGCGACAGGGGTTTGGGCGCAGTACCACTCGCATCCCTTCACCGGCATCGGCCGAGGCAGCTGCGCGGTGAACACCGAAAGGGTAAGGTCGGCGTGCGTGAAGACGTGGTTGATCGATCCGGCCTCAGACCAGCGCGCGGCGAGCGGAGCGTGGGCGAACGGGTTATCCGGGATTTCCCCCCAGGCCGAGCCCGGCGCTTCGAGCATGCCGCCCAAAAGCCCCTTGGGGGGGCGTTTTCGCATAAGCACCCGACCGCCCGGCGCCGCCACGACGAACGACACGCCGTGCCAGGTTTTCTTGGCCCGCTTGGGGAGCTTTTTGGGATAGTCGAGCGCAGAGCCATCTGCCGCTGCCGCGCACCAGCCACGGATCGGGCATATGCCGCACGCTGGCGATTTTGGGGTGCAGATGGTGGCGCCGAGATCCATCATGGCCTGGGCGAAGTCGCCGGGCCGCTCATCGGGGAGCATTGCTTCAACCGCCTCGGTGACGGTTGCAACCGCGGTCTTGGGTGGGACGCCGAGTTTGATCAGCCGGCTGACAACACGCTCAACGTTGCCATCCACCACCGGCACCCGCTCGCCGAAGGCAATGGCGGCCACAGCGCTGGACGTGTAAGCGCCGACGCCGGGGAGTTGGCGCAGCGAATCAGCGGTCCTCGGAAAGCCTTGGCCCGCGACGGTTCTGGCGCAAGCGAGAAGGTTGCGGGCTCTGGCGTAGTAACCAAGGCCCGCCCAGGCGGTCATCAGGTCGTCGTCCTCAGCGGCGGCGAGGGCTTCGACCGTGGGCCAGCGGGCGGTGAAACGCTCGAAGTACGGGATGACCGCCGCGACCGTCGTCTGCTGCAGCATGATCTCGCTGAGCCAGACCCGGTAAGGCTCCGCTTCCCCCTGGCGCGTGCGCCATGGCAGGGACCGCCCGTGGCGGTCGTACCACTCCAGCAACGCCATGCCGGCGGATTGATTGGGCGCGGTAGTCATGACGTCTGGCGTGCCGCTCAGGCTGGGCTGAGGCAACCGCCGCCGGCGCGTCGAGGGCGGAACTCCCCGCAATACTCCACAGCGATCCCTGCCCCTTTTGAGCGGACTGCGCACCCGGTAGTCTCTCGCCATGGCCCCACCATCCCGCGCCCTCTCCGATGTGGTGTTTGAGCTTTTAACGCCGGCATGCCGCAAGCGTGGCGTGGCGAATGCGACATTGCTGCTCGCACCTGCTGCGCTGTTCGGCCAGCGCTATGCCCGCACGGCGCGGGTGGACCGGCTGATCTGGCCGCGCGGCACCACCATCGACGGCGCGGCATCGGGCGCGACGATGGTGGTCCACGCTGATGCCGCCACGGCGCTTGCCCTCGCTCACCTCACGCCGCAGCTTATCGAACGGGCGAATCGCCTAATCGGATGGAACGCCGTTGTGAGCGTGCGGCTCAAACAGGTGGCGCCGCCTCGGCCCAAGCACCGCCCGGCGCCGCCTCCGCCGGACCCTGACGAGGCTGATGTGGCGGCGGTCGCAGCAACGCTTCCCGCCTTCACCGACGAAAAAGTGATCGGTGCGTTATCGCGGATGGGTGCGCGCCTCGCCGCAGAGGCTTCAAAGGAGGCCGGCGACAACGCATAAGGTCTAAAGAGAGAGTTTTGGAGGGCCCTATGCTGACCCGTCGTACCCTTGTGGCGCTGAGCGCTGCTGCCGCCGTCACCCCCGCGATCCCGGCGTTCGCTCAGGAAGCCGCCGAGCCGCTGCCGGACGTGGTGCTGGGCGATCCCGACGCGCCGGTGACAATGATCGAGTACGCCTCGATGACGTGCCCGCACTGCGCGTCCTTCCACAACGGCGTCTTCAAGGACCTGAAGGAAGAGTACATCGACCAGGGCCACGTAAAATTTATCCTGCGTGAGTTCCCGTTCGATCCGATGGCTGCGGCAGCCTCGATGCTCGCGCGCTGCTCGGGCGAGGATCGCTATTTCGATGTTGTGGATTTGTTCTTCGAGCGGCAACGCGAATGGGCTGTGCGGGACGATCCCCTGTCGAAAATGCGCAGTTTGGCCAAGCAAGCCGGTTTCACCGACCAGAGCTTCGAAGCATGCTTAACGGATCAGAAACTGCTCGATGGCATCAACGCAGTGAAAGATCACGGCTACCGGGAGCTGGGTGTGACCGGGACGCCGACGATATTTATCGACGGTGAGCGCTATTCCGGACGGCGGACCATCCGCGCATTCCGCGAAGTGCTCGACCCCAAGCTGGGAAGCTAACCCCCAGCTAGGAACGAAAGCGGGGGCGGTGTTTGCAGTTCGACAAGCTTCGCCTCGCCGGCTTCAAGTCTTTCGTTGATACCTCTGACGTTATGATCGAGCCTGGCCTCACCGGCGTGGTGGGGCCCAACGGCTGCGGCAAATCCAACCTTGTTGAAGCCATGCGTTGGGTCATGGGGGAAGTCTCCCACAAGGCCGTGCGCGGCGGCGCTATGGATGACGTCATTTTTGCAGGCTCGGGCCGCCGGCCCGCGCGGGACGTGGCGGAAGTCACGCTGGTGCTCGACAACGAGGCGCGCACCGCACCAGCCGACCTCAACAATGCCGACACGCTAGAGGTCACGAGGCGTATCACGCGCGGCATGGGCTCGGACTACCGCGTGAACGGAAAGCTCGTTCGCGCGCGCGATGTGCAGATCTTGTTTGCCGATGCAGCTACCGGCTCTCGCTCGCCCTCCATGGTGCGGCAGGGCCAGGTGGCGGAGCTGATTGCGGCCAAACCCACCGATCGGCGCGGGATCTTGGAGGACGCGGCGGGCATTGGCGGCCTGCGGGCGCGCAAGCACGAGGCTTCGCTGAAACTGAATGCCGCCGAACAGGCGTTGGCGAAACTGGAAAACGCGTCGATTGAGCTGGAGCGGCAGCTACAAGCCCTGCGGCGTCAGGCGAACCAGGCCAAGCGCTACCGGGCCGTGGCCGCGGATATCCGCCAGCTTGAGGCCTCACTTTATCATTTGGCTTGGCGGAACGCGCGGGAGGCGTTGGCGGACGCCGAGACGGCGCTCAGCGAAGCGCGCGCGGCGCTGAAGACAGCCGCCGCGGCTCAGACTGAGGCTGCGACAGCGCTCGCGGCGGAGCAGCACAGGATCCAGCCGGCGCGCGATGCGGCCGAGGCGGCCGCGGAGGCTGCCCGTAAGGCCGACAGCGACGTGGCGGCGTTTGAGGCGCGTGAGACCGCGCGTGTCAGGGAGTTGGCGGCCGCGCAAGCTGATGCGGCGCGCCTAGAGGCCGACATGGAGCGTCTGGCCGCGGCCGAGACGGACGCCACGTCGGCACTGTCGAAGCTCGCGGCTGAGGCGGAGGCGATCGCGCGGCAGAACGAGGGTGCAGAGGCTCGGCGCGCCCAATGCGACACCGCAGTGCGCGCTGCGGAGGGTGCCAGCGAACGCGCTGAGGCGACGCTGCGCCAAGCGGTGGAGACCGCGGCAGAGGCGAAGGCCGCCCATGCCGCCGCAGCCCAGCGCGCGCAGGCCGCGACGGCTGAGGCAGAACGGGCCGGAAGAGAGCACGCGCGGCTGACCGACGCGCTGCGCAAAGCGACTGAGAGCAACGCAATTGCCGAGCGTGATGCCGCGCGGACCGCGCTGGCGACCGCTCAGGCCGAGGAAGAAGCCGCGAGCGCGGCCACCGAGACCGCCGACACCGCCGTCACCGGCGCCCGTGAGGCGGCACGCGCTGCGCAATCGGCGCTCGATGCGCTGGACCGCGAGGTGAAGGCGGTCGCCAGCGAGATGGCCGCACTGGAACGCCTCACAGCAACCTTGGGCTCCACAGACGCCGTTCTTGCCGACTGCACCGTGAACGATGGGCTGGAGCGCGCGTTTGCGGTGGCGGTGGGCGATGATTTGGAAGCCCCTGTGAGCGCCAACGCACCAAGGCGCTGGACCACGACGGCGTGTGCCGCGGACGCGCCGCTGCCGGCGGATGCGGCGTGCCTGGCTGACTACGTGAACGCACCGGCCGCACTGGGGGTGCGGCTGTCGCAAATCGGATTGGTGTGTGATTCGGAAGGGTCGAGCCTGCAGCGCCAACTAAAGCCCGGGCAGCGGCTGGTCAGCCGCGCAGGCGCCCTGTGGCGTTGGGACGGCTTTGCGGTGAGCGCTGGGGCGCCAAGCCCCGCGGCCGAGCGGCTGGCCCAGAAAAACCAGTTGGCCGCCCTGAAAACCAAGCACAAGGGACTGGAGCCGAAGCTTGCGGCGGCCCGTGAAACGCACAGTGCGACTGCCGAGGCCGCAAGGGTTGCCGGGCAGGACGCGATGATTGCCGTGGCAGCCTTGCAGGCGGCGCGGAAGGCGTCGGCGCAGGCGCTGCAGCGGGTCACGCGGGCCGATACTGCGGCACGCGACGCCATTGATGCGCAAGCAAAGTTCAGCGCGGAAGCGGGCGCGGCGGAAGCGCGGCTCGCGGACGCGAAGGCCGTCGTCGATGAGACCGCAAAGGCCTTGGGTCAGCAAAGCAATGGCGCGGCCGAGGTTGCCGCCCGCGATCAGGCCCAGGCGGCCGCTGTGGAAGCCCGCGCGGCGCTGACGTCTGCGCGCAATGCCGCCGAGCAAGAGCGGCGAGCCCAAGAGGGCCGCACCAAAGCGTTGAGCCGGATCGAGCGCGAACGCGGGGACTGGCAACGGCGCGCCGCCGGCGCTGACGATCACCGGGCCGATCTTGCAGCGCGCCGGAAAGCCTCTTTGGCACGCGCAACCGAACTGACCGCCGACCCCAACGAGATCGACTATGACCGCCGACGACTAAAAACAGCCGCCCAAAAAGCCCGCGCTGCCGCGGATGAGGCGGCGACCGCGGTGCGGGACGCGGAGCATCAGGTGCGCGACGCCGAAGCGACAGCGCTTCGCACCCGCGACACTCTCGCCGAAGCGCGCGAGAGCGTTGGCCGGCATGAGGAGCGCCTCGCCGCGGGCACCGAGCGCGTCGCGGAAGCGCGCGCAGCCCACGTGGCAGCGCTGGAGCTGGCTCCGGAGACCGTCAGCCCGGCGACGCTGTTGCCAGACACCGATGTCCCTGCGCTCTCAGCCCGGCTCGACAAGCTGAAGGCGGAGCGCACGCGCATCGGCGCAGTCAACCTGTGCGCCGAGACCGAGCTGGAGGAATTGGAGGAGCGCAGCGGCACCATGGCGGCGGAGCGGGACGACGTCCTCGCCGCCATCGAGACGCTGCGCAATGCCATCAAAACGCTCAACAAAGACGCGCGAGGTCGTCTGCTCGGCGCGTTCGACCAGGTCAATTCGGAGTTTCAGCGCCTCTTCACGCACCTCTTCGGCGGCGGCGAGGCGGAGCTTCGACTCACCGAGGCTGACGACCCGCTCGACGCTGGGCTTGAGATCATCGCTCGCCCGCCGGGCAAAAAACCCCAGCACTTGTCGCTGCTGTCGGGTGGCGAGCAGACGCTGACGGCGAC
>CAKZYH010000411.1 GCA_937884725.1 uncultured Paracoccaceae bacterium | reverse complement strand
CGCTCTACAAAGAGCGCGGCTTTCAGCGGCGGATCGGGTTCGGAAAGCGCCCCGCGCTGGTGAGCGTCGATCTTGCCAACGCGTGGACGCGGCCGGGCAACCCGTTCACCTGCGACCAGGACAAGATGGACAACGAGCTGATCCCGGGCATGCAGGCGCTCCTCGAAGCCTGCCGCACCCACGGTCACCCTGTCATCCACGTCACGACTGCCTACGAGATCACCGACCGCACGGCGCCCTTCACCGACATGGGCCTGTGGCATGAGAAAATCCCGGTGGAGGCCGTCGACCTCAAAAACCCGGATCTGTGGGCCATCGACAGCCGCATCGCCCCGGTGGACGGCGAGTACACGCTCCTGAAGAAGCGGGCGAGTGCGTTCCACGGCACTGAGCTTGCCGGGATTTTGCGCGCCAACGGCGTCGACACCATCCTCGTCACCGGTGTCACGGCCTGTGCCTGCGTGCGCCAAACCATCTGCGACGGCCTTGCCGAAGGTTTCCGCACCATCGCGGTCAAGGAAGCCATCGGCGACCGCGTGCCGGGCGCCGTCGCATGGAACCTTTTCGACATCGATGCCAAGTTCGGCGACGTCGAAACGGTGCAAACCTGCGTCGATTATCTCGCCCGGGTCGGCAACTCAAAGTTTGGGGCTGGCTAGGCCGCGCACACCAGCCACGCGGATATCTAGCGGTCCTTTCGCCGGTGCGAAGTGTTGCCCAGACCCGCCGTCAGAGCGCGCGGTGGAAGGCGTGGATTGCCGGGTCTTCCAACACCGTCTGCTTAAAAAATGGCTGTTGACAGAAAAGCGGCAACTCGGGACCTTTCAGACCACAAGAGAGCCGTTTTCCGGCTCCATGGGAGAGCCTTATGCGTATGTTGCTCGCGGCATCCACCGCCGCCTTGATGCTTGCCGCCCCACTCACGGCCCAGGCCGACGGACGGATCGACATCGTCGTCCAGCCCGAGCCGCCGTCGCTGATGCTGGGCATTGTGCAAAACGGCCCGACACAGCTTGTCGCCGGTGACATCTATGAAAGCCTGCTGCGCTACGACACCGACCTCAACCCGCAGCCGTCGCTCGCCGAAAGCTGGGAAATCTCCGACGACGGCCTGACGTACACCTTCAAGCTGCGCGAGGGCGTCTTGTGGCACGATGGTGAGCCGTTCACCTCCGCCGACGTCGCCTTCACCGCCGACGTTTTTCTGCGGGAAACCCACCCGCGCTTGCGCGTTTCGCTCAACTACGTGGACAGCATCGAAACGCCGGACGACCACACCGTCGTCTTCAAACTGAAAGAGCCGTTTGGCCCATTCATTGGTGTGTTTGAGACAGGGACCATGCCGATGATCCCTAAACACATCTATGAGGGCACAGATTTCGCCAACAACCCCGCGAACAACACCCCGATCGGGACAGGTCCGTTCAAGTTCAACGAGTGGGAGAAAGGCTCCTACATCCACCTCGTCAAGAACGAAGACTACTACTTGGACGGCAAGCCTGCCCTCGATGAAGTCTTTTATCGTGTCATCCCCGACGCGGCCTCGCGCGCGGTGGCGTTCGAGACCGGCGAAGTGGATGTGCTGCCCGGCGGCTCCGTCGAGCAGTTCGACATTCCGCGCCTCGCAGCAATGGACGGCGTTTGCACCACGGGGAAAGGCTGGGAATACTTTGCGCCCCACTCCTGGCTTTGGGTGAACAACCGCTCCGGCCCGACGGCGAACGAGAAGTTCCGCCAGGCAATCATGTACGCGATGGACCGGGAGTTTGCCCGCGACGTGGTGTGGAACGGCTTTGGCAACATCGCCACTGGCCCCGTCTCGTCGATGACAAAGTTCTACACCGATGATGTGATCGACTACTCCTACGACCCTGAGAAGGCCAAAGAGCTGCTCGAGGAAGCCGGCTATGACGGCGAGACCATCCGCCTCCTGCCGCTGCCCTACGGTGAGACTTGGACGCGGTGGGCTGAGGCGGTCCGCCAGAACCTCACCGATGTCGGCATCAATGTCGAAACCGTCGCCACTGATGTTGCCGGCTGGAACCAAAAGGTATCGGATCGAGACTACGACCTCGCCTTCACATACCTGTACCAATTCGGCGATCCGGCACTCGGCGTGGCACGGACCTACCTCTCCACCAACGATGTGGATGGCAGCCCCTGGAACAACGTGCAGGGCTACCAGAACGTGCCGCTGGACGACAAATGGGCCGCCGCCGCGTCCGCCGTTGGCGATGAAGCGCGCCAGGCGATCTACACCGAGATCCAGCAGGAAGTGGTGGAGGATGCGCCGGTCGCATGGCTCCTGGAGCTGGAGTTCCCGACCATCTACCGCTGCAACGTGAAGGACCTCGTTACGACCGCCATCGGCATCAACGACGGTCTGCGCGACGCCTACATCGAAGACTAACAGGCAAAAGGCCCGCGCCTTTGAAGGGGCGCGGGCCATTTCTCATGGCACTGGCAGGTCCCATCTTTTCGCGACTGGTGAAGGCGGCGCTCACGCTGCTCGCCATCGTTATCCTGAACTTTTGCCTCATCCACATGGCGCCCGGCGATCCTGCGGCCGTCATGGCTGGGGAGGCGGGTGCGGCGGATGAAAAGTTCATTGCGGACCTGCGCGAGCGCTTCGGCCTCGATCAGCCCTTCCACATCCAACTCTTCAACTATGTCGGCGGCGTTCTGCAGGGCGACCTTGGCTATTCCTACCGCCAGCAGGCCCCGGTGGCCGAACTCATCCTCGACCGCCTGCCCGCAACGCTCCTCCTCACCCTCACAGCGTTCGGCGTATCGCTGACGCTCGGCATCATTTTTGGCGTCATGGCCTCCGCCCGCGTAGGCAAAACCACCGACAGCCTGATCACCGGCGTCGCGTTATTGTTCTACGCCACGCCGCTCTTCTGGGTGGCCCTCATGGCGGTGCTGTTGTTTTCGGTGAAACTCGGCTGGCTTCCCGGCTTCGGCTATTCGACGGTGGGCGGCGAAGAGACGGGCATTTGGTACGCTCTTGATGTGGCCCAACACTTGGTGTTGCCGGCGCTCACGCTCGGCCTGTTCTTCATGGCGATTTATCTGCGCATGACCCGTGCTTCCATGCTGGAGGTGGCGAGCATGGACTTTGTCAAAACCGCCCGCGCAAAGGGCCTGTCCGCCCGCGTCATCCGACGCCGTCACATCCTGCGCAACGCGCTCTTGCCGGTGGTCACCCTCGCCGGCCTTCAGGCGGGCCAACTGGTGGGCGGCGCAGTCCTCACCGAAACCGTGTTTGCGTGGCCAGGGATCGGCCGGCTCATGTTTGAAAGCCTCGCCGCGCGCGACTACCCGACCCTGCTAGGCGTTTTCTTGGTGTCCGCCGCGATGGTGATCGCGTTCAACATTATCACCGACATCGTCTACCGCATCATCGATCCGCGCATTGGAGCGCCCGCATGAGCGTTGCCGCGCCTCCCCTTCCGCGCCCTACCAGCCCACTCAAAGGCTTCGTCGGCCGCTTTGCCCGAAACAAAGGCGCCGTGTTCGGCCTGATCGTCCTGATCGCTGTCATCGCCATCGCGATCCTCGCCCCGGTGCTTTACCCGCAAAGCCCCTGGCGCATGGTGCAGCGCCCGTTCCTGCCGCCCTTCACCGTCGATGGCTTCCCCTTCGGCACCGATACGCTGGGCCGCGATGTCGCCGCCGGCCTCGCCTACGGCGCACAAGTCTCGCTCATCGTCGGCCTCATCTCGACCGCGGTCGCCCTTCTCATCGGCGTCCCCCTCGGCGCCGCGGCCGGCTACTTCGGCGGCATCGTCGATGACGTTGCAATGCGCATCACCGAGTTCTTCCAGACGATCCCGTCCTTCGCCCTCGCCATCGTGCTGGTCGCGATCCTTCAGCCGACACTGACATCCATAACGCTCGCAATCGCGATCGTGTCGTGGCCGCCCGTCGCCCGCCTCGTCCGCGCCGAGGTCCTCAGCCTTAAGACGCGTGAGTTCGTGGACGCCGCGCGCCTCGCCGGCCTCACCAACAGTCAAATCCTGATCCGCGAGGTGCTGCCCAACGCCGTCTCGCCCATCATCGTGATGGCCTCGCTTATGGTCGCAACGGCGATCCTCCTGGAATCGTCTCTCTCGTTCCTCGGCCTCGGCGACCCGAACATCATGAGCTGGGGCTACATGATCGGCGCCGCCCGCACTGTGATCCGCACAGCTTGGTGGCTCTCCTTCTTCCCGGGCGTCGCCATCCTCCTGACTGTTCTGGCCCTCAACCTCATCGGCGAGGGTTTGAACGACGCCTTCAACCCGCGCCTGTCGCGCCCCTCCTCATGACGCTCCTCTCGATACAAGACCTGTCGGTTGCGCTGCCCAAAAAGGCCGACCGGGAGTACGCGGTCCGCGAAGCCTCGTTCGACCTCGATGCCGGCGAACTCCTATGCATCGTGGGCGAATCGGGCTCCGGCAAATCCATGACCGCCAACGCGCTCATGGGCCTGTTGCCGCCGGGTGTGCGCATCGCCGGTGGCCGCGCCATCTTCGACGGCAACGACCTGACCGCCATGCCCGAGCGCGAGCAGCAGCGCCTGCGCGGCGCCGACATGGCGATGATTTTTCAGGAGCCCATGACGGCGCTGAACCCGCTCCTGCGCATAGGCGACCAGATCGCCGAAGTTTTCGAAGCGCACGGCCGCTTAAAGCAAGACGAGCGCATCGCCCGCGCCATCGCGCTCGCCGACGAGGTCGGCCTGCCGGACCCCAAACAAATCGTCCGCGCCTACCCGTTCCAACTCTCCGGCGGACAGCGTCAGCGCGCGATGATCGCCATGGCCCTTGCGCTGGAGCCAAAGCTCCTCATCGCGGACGAGCCCACCACCGCGCTCGACGTCACCACCCAGGCCCAGATCCTGCGCCTCATCCAAGACCTTCGCGAAAAGCGCGGCATGGGCGTCCTCTTCATCACCCACGATTTCGGCGTCGTCGCGGAGATTGCCGACCGCGTCATCGTCATGCGCCACGGCGAAATCGTGGAAGCGGGCACCGCCGATGCGGTCCTGAAAAACCCGCAGCACCCCTATACGCGCGAGCTCCTCGACGCGATCCCGACCGACATCGTCACGCAAAGTGCCAAGCGCGAGAACGCCCCGGCGCTGGAGGTGGTTGGCCTCAACAAGACCTTCACCTCAGGCGGTGGCCTCTTCCGCAAAAAGCGCGTGGTGCGCGCCGTCCAAGACGTGAACCTCACCATCGCTAAGGGTGAAGTTCTCGGCCTCGTCGGCGAGTCGGGCTCGGGCAAATCCACCGTCGGCCGCGCCATCGTGCGGCTTCTGACGCCCGACAGCGGCACCATCCGCGTTACCGGCGAGGACCTGTCGGGCGCCGACGGGGAAGCCCTGCGCACGCTCCGCCGGAAAGTCCAAATGGTCTTCCAAGACCCCTACGCTTCGCTCAACCCGCGCGGCCGCGTCATGCGCGCGCTCACCGCCGGCCCCATCGCCCATGGTGTTTCCCGTGCCGACGCCGAAGCGCGCGCGCTAGAACTCCTCGACATCGTCGGCCTCGGCGCCGCCGCCGCAGAGCGCTTCCCCCACGAGTTTTCCGGCGGCCAACGGCAGCGCATCGGCATCGCGCGCGCCCTCGCCATGGACCCCGAAGTCATCGTCGCCGATGAAGCCGTCTCCGCCCTCGATGTGTCGATCCAGGCCCAAATTCTCGATCTTCTGCGCGATCTGCGCGAACGCCTCTCCCTGTCGCTTCTCTTCGTCACCCATGATCTGCGCGTCGCAGCGCAGCTGTGCGACCGCATCGCGGTCATGCAGCACGGCAAGATCGTCGAGATGGGCCCCGTCAGCGACGTCTTCTTGTCGCCGCGCGAGCCCTACACTCAAAGCCTTCTCGCCGCCGTCCCCGGTGCCGACTGGTCCGCCGCCGCTTAATCGCGCTACGTTACCGGCAGACGGGCCGGCATAAGGCCCGCTTCGGGGCAAGAGGACACGCTATGCGACTTACCGGCAAAACGGCGCTCATCACCGGCGCAGCATCAGGCTTCGGCGCCGAAATGGCCCGCACCTTCGTGCGCGAAGGCGCCAAGGTCGCCGTGGTCGACATCAACAAGGCCGGCGCGGAGGCGGTCGCTTCGGAAATCGGCGACGCGGCCATCGCGGTCGCTTGCGACGTGGCGAGCGGCGAGGATGTGGCCGCGGCCGTGAAAGCCACCGCCGACGCGTTCGGCCACGTGGACATTGCGATCAACAATGCTGGCTGGAGCCACCCTAACCAGCCGCTGCTCGACACCGACTTCGCCGCGCTGACCAAAGTCTACGAGATCAACGTCTTTTCCATCTTCCACATGACCCACGCGATTGTGCCCCATTGGCGTGAGCGCGGCGGCGGCGTGATGATCAATATTGGCTCCACCGCTGGCATCCGCCCCCGCCCGGGCCTGTCCTGGTACAACTCCTCCAAGGGCGCGGTGAACCTTCTGACCCGATCGCTGGCGGTCGATCTTGCGCCCGACAAGATCCGAGTGAATTGTATTGCGCCGGTGATCGGCGCCACCGGTCTTCTGGAAACTTTTATGGGCGTGCCCGACACGCCGGAGAACCGCGCTCGGTTCATCGCGACGATCCCCATGGGGCGCATGTCGGAACCCGCCGACATTGCCAACGCCGCCCTCTACCTTGCCTCCGATGAAGCCAACTTCATCACCGGTGTTGTCTTAGAAGTGGATGGTGGACGCACGGTCTAAAGCGGCGCACTAAAGGGGGCGCAAAGCCAAGGACCGCCGACCACCA
>CAKZYH010000410.1 GCA_937884725.1 uncultured Paracoccaceae bacterium | reverse complement strand
GCCTTAGCTTTGGTTGTCGTCCTCGGCGGGTGCATCGCCGTCGCTCGCAGCGTCGCCGCTGCCACTGGTGACTTCTGTCGCTTCCGGATCGACGTCCTCCGGCGCTTCGTCGGACACCTCTGCCACCGGGGCGGAGATGGTGACGAGCGGGAACGGTTCGTCGTTGGTGAGCGTCACGCCGTCCGGCAAGTTGAGCTTATCGGACAGGATCGTGTCGCCCATCTCCGCGCCAGCAACGCTGACTTCGAGCGAGTCGGGGATGTTGGTGGCCGGCGCTTCCACCGAAACGGTGTACTCCACCTGGTTGACCACACCACCGTTGATGGCGCCGGGGCTTTCGCCCTCGCCTACCACGGAGATGGGGACATCCACGGTCACGCGGCTTTTGGCGGTGACGCGCAGGAAGTCGATGTGGACCAGCTTGTCCTTGACCGGCTCGCGTTGGAAGTCGCGCGCCAAGGCTTGGACCTTTTGGCCGCCGACATCGATTTGCCAGACGTTGGTGAGGAAGCCGCCGCCGTAGAGGGCGAGGGTCATCTCTTTGAACGGCACTGCGATGGGCAGCGGCGGTTCGTTGTTGCCGTAGATCACGGCGGGAATTTGTCCGTTTCGCCTCAGTGCGCGCGCGGCCCCCTTGCCCGTCCGTTCGCGCACGTCGGCCTTCAGGGCGAAGCCTTCAGCCATAATGCTCTCCATTGGTCAGGTGTCGGCCGTTTGATTGACGGCCAGCGCAGCACAACAAGCACCGCGGCCCGCCTCCAGGGGTGCGGGCACGCGGGAGGTAGCGCAGGCACGCCCGCCGCACAAGGGATAGGGCCATGGATGGAGCTATGTGATCAGCCGGCCGCGACCCTGCGAACGCTGGCGATGTTGACCGGCTGGTCGGGAATGGAGAGTTCGAACGAGGCGCCGACCTGGGTCTCTTGCAGGCGCAGCGACCCGCCATGGGCGCGGACGAGCTCGGCGGCGATGGCAAGGCCAAGGCCAGTGCCGCCACTGCGGCCGGAGCTATGGAACGGCTGAAACAAGCACTCCTGGACCTTTTCGGGGACGCCGGGGCCGGTATCGGAAACGATGATGCGTACCACCGAGCCCGACCGCTCCGCAGCGACGGCGAGCCGGCGCACGACAGCATCGTGGCTGCTCGCTTCCAGCGCCTGCTTGGCGTTACGGCAAAGGTTCATGAGCACCCGGTAGAGCTGATCGGGGTCGGCGTCGATCTCCATGCCGTCTTCGATGAGGATGCGGAACTCAATGTCGGGGTGGACGTCTAGGCCGAGCGTTTCGCCCACGTCGGTCACGAGGCGGCCGATATCGACGAGGCGGCGCGATGGGGCGGCTTCGCCGGCGCGCC